>JASKKK010000058.1 GCA_030154185.1 Desulfuromonadales bacterium | reverse complement strand
GAAATGCTGCGCGATGTCGGGCTCGGATATATAAAACTGGGCCAAAGCGCCACAACCCTCTCAGGCGGCGAGGCGCAGCGCGTCAAACTGGCCAAGGAACTCGGCAAGCGCAGCACCGGGCGGACCATCTACATTCTCGACGAACCGACCACCGGCCTGCATTTCGCCGATATCCACAACCTGCTGGAGGTATTGCATCGACTGGTTGAAGCCGGCAATACGGTGGTCATTATCGAGCACAACCTCGATGTCATAAAAACCGCCGACCACATCATCGACCTGGGACCTGAAGGCGGCAGTCGCGGCGGCGAGATCATCGTCAGCGGAACGCCCGAGGACGTGGCGCGCTGTTCCCGTTCCCATACCGGACGCTACCTGCGTCCTTATCTCGATCTGTAATCGAACCCTGCTAACCGAAAGCGATGCCGGACCCGGATATCTGCATCGCCTCGCAAGGACGGTTGTTCATGAAACCAAAACCTCTTCAACTCAAGAACCTGGACCCGGGATGGATCCTTATCCTGTACTACGGATTTGCCATTCTGCTCGGCGCCGCGTTACTGAGTCTGCCTCTGGCCGCCCACGGCGAACCGCTTTCGTTTGTCGATGCACTGTTCACCGCCACCTCGGCGCAATGCGTTACCGGACTCATCGTGGTCGACACCGGCACCAAGCTGACCCTTTTCGGCCAGTTGGTGGTGCTGCTGCTGATCCAGATCGGCGGCTTGGGGATTACCACCTTTTCCGTCTACCTGTTCTTTTATCTCGGTATGGGTGTCGGCATTCGCGACCGCTGGGTGATCCAGGAAACGCTGCTGCATACCCCGGTCGAGTCCCTGCAGGACCTGGTGCGCAGCATCTTCCGCTTCACCCTGGCGATCGAAGCCGTCGGCGCCGCTTTGCTGGCAACCGCATTCGTACCACAGATGGGTTGGAGCAAAGGGCTCTACAGCGCCGTATTTCACAGCGTCTCGGCTTTCTGCAATGCCGGCTTCTCCCTGTATGCCGACAGCATGGTCGGATATCGGGCCAACCCGCTGGTCAATATCACCCTCATGACCCTGATCATCCTTGGCGGTATTGGATTTCTGGTGATCAAGGAAGTCTTCGATCTCAGCAAAAAACAGCACACGCGCCGACGCCGGCGACTGTCGCTGCATTCGCGTCTGGTCTTCATGACCACCGCCGTTTTGATCATCGGCGGCGCGCTCCTCATCGGGGTTCTCGAATCACCTTCGGCACTGGCTTCCATGAAGACCTCCGAAAGCATCTGGGTCGCCCTTTTCCAGTCGGTGACGGCCCGCACCGCAGGCTTCAATTCCATCGACCTCAACCTGCTTGAAGTGCCGACGCTGTTTTTGATGATGTTCCTGATGTTTGTCGGAGCGTCGCCCGGTTCCTGCGGAGGAGGGATCAAGACCACCAGCCTCGCCCTGTTCGTGGCCATCATGCACAGTCGCCTGAAAGGCAACCCGCACACCAACGTATTCCGCCGCACCCTGCCGGACGCGGCCGTAACCAAGACCCTCACCCTGGTCATGACCGCCCTGCTGTTCGTGGCCCTGGCGGTATTCTCCCTGCTGGCGGTCCAATTGCAGGGCATGCCGGCCATGGCCAGCCGTGGAGTGTTTCTGGAGTATACTTTTGAAGCCGTTTCGGCTTTCGCCACCGTCGGACTATCTCTCGGCGCCACGGCCAAACTGGTGCCGGCCGGCAAGTTGATCGTCGTTCTGCTGATGTTCATCGGCCGCGTCGGCCTGCTCACCGTGGCCTTCACCATGATACGCCGTTCCCGTGAAGGAGCCGTGCACTACGCCGAAGAAAACATCATGATCGGCTGAACACCCTTCAATTGCTTTGGAGAATCTCGTCATGAAACGATTTTGCGTCATCGGTTTGGGAAATTTCGGATTTCACGTTGCAAAGACCCTCTACGAGGAAGGTCATGAAGTCATTGCCATCGACCTTAACCAGGAAAAGGTACAACGCATCAAAAACTCCTCTTCCTATGCCATCTTCGGCGATGCTTCGAACAAGGAGTTTCTCAAGGGGCAGGGCGTCGGCGAAATGGATGCGGTCGTTATCTCCACCGGCGAACGTTCGCATCTTTCGACCCTCATCACCCTGCACCTGAAGGAAATGAACGTTCCGCGGATCCTGGTCAAAGCCATCGACGAAGATCACGGCCGCATTTTGGAAAAAGTCGGTGCGACGGACATCATTTTCCCGGAAAAGGACATGGCGATCAAAACAGCCAAGGGGCTGAGTTCTTCCAATATCCTCGAATTCATCCCCATCGCCGAGGACTATTCCATCACCGAAGTGGCACCGCCCAACCATTTCATCGGCAAAAACCTTATCGACCTCGATCTGCGCCGCAAATTCCATGTCACCGTTATCGGTATCCGCGACATGCTCACCGGGGATTTCAACACTCTGCCGTCACCGACCCACATCATCAAGGACAGCGACCTGCTGGTTTTGATCGGCAAGGCCGAGGATGTGGAAAAAGCCTGTCAGAACAAGTAGGCTTTCCCGCTGTCTGTATCACGACGAGGTTGACAGGCCCGGTATAATTTATAAGAATGTGAAAATAATTGTCTGATATTCAACTCCCCAACATACCAGAGGAGGCTCACTGACATGTCCGATCTGCAAGGCACCAAAACCGAACAGGACCTTATGGAAGCTTTTGCCGGCGAATCCCAGGCCAACCGAAAATACCTGGCTTTCGCAGAGCAGGCCGACAAGGAAGGGCATCCCCAGGTAGCCAAATTGTTTCGCGCTGCCGCCGCAGCGGAAACGGTACATGCCCATGCCCATCTGCGCGCTCTGAGCGGTGTGAAATCGACCCTCGACAACCTCAAGGAGGCGGTCGGCGGCGAAACCCACGAGTTCAAGGAAATGTATCCGCCCATGATCGAGGAGGCCAAGGCCAAGGGGTTCAAAGCCGCCGAACGGACCCTCAGCTATGCCAACGAGGTCGAAAAGGTTCACGCCGAACTGTACCAAAAAGCCATGGACAACCTCGGCAAAAATGCCACCTGCGACTACTGGGTTTGCAAGGTCTGCGGCAACACCCTGGAGGCGGAACCGCAGGAACCGTGCAGCGTCTGTAAAGCTGGAAAAGTCGCCTTTTTCAAGGTAGACTGACATTATAGAACAAAGCGTGATCTCATCGGGTGATCCGCTTTAGCGGACCACCCGATATTTATTTGAGCTGGTTATCTTTCGCCTTTTTCGAGAGATTGTTATGGAAAAATGTCCAGTCTGTAAGGAAGAGAAAAAAGGTAAATACTGGTGCAGCGCCTGCAAGACCGTTTTTATCTGCCCGCTGCCATCCTGCGGTGCCGTCATCAGCCCCGGGACGGAGGAATGTCCCCGCTGCGGGCTGCTGTTCTCCGATTACGTAAAACAGCGCAAAATGTACCGGCAGTGCCCCAAGTGCGGTAAAAAACAGGGCTTGAACGAACAGCAATGTCGTTATTGCAGGTTCTGGTTCAACTGCCCTACCTGCGGTCACAAGGTCCCCACCACCAGCGCTCTGACTTGTCCGCGCTGCGGCACCAATCTGCACCGCTGACAGCGCTGCACCCCACAGGATCCGGTCCTTGATACGACAAAAGCCGGTCTGCCCCGATGGCAGACCGGCTTTTGCTTTAAGATGCCGATTCCAGCTGATGACTATTCCCCAAAAGGCCACCACCAGCGTTTTTTACCCTGACTCGACGCATCGGAAGCCTGTCCGGAAGATGGCTTGTCTCCTTTACCACGTCCCGCATTCCAATCTGTCATGCGATCCCGGTCCCGGTCGCCCGTCATGTCATCCGGTCCGCCTTTGGCTTTTTCCTTCTCTTTCATCTTATCCTTCGGCTCGGCCATGTCGCGCATCCGTTCGCGGTCGCGATCACGGTCCTGCATATAGGCGCCATTCTCATCCCGACCTTTGGCCTTGTTTTTCATCTTTTCCTTACCCATGTCCTTGTCGTGGGAACCGGCATATTCGCTGCTGCGAGCATGCTCCTGCGCCTGCTCGGCACGACGTTCCGAAGCCCGTTCGAGACCGCGAACAGACTCCGGTTCCGCTTGCTTGTTGGAGGGGGAAAGATCCCGGCCGCCTCCGGCGCCCTGTCCACCGCTGTTACCACCGCCGCGCCCGGCCCACACCGGCGTTGCCACCAAGGCCAACACAGCCGCTACCATAACCGTCTTTAAAAACCCTTTTCGCATCGCAACCCTCCTTTGTGCCCGCATTGAGAATCGTCCCTTCCATCATTGTAAGCCTCCCTTCAGGATCCGCAACCGATCAAATTTGATGGCGTCGCAAAAACTCGCCAACGGCTGCGTTGCTGCGATGGCCTCGATGCTTCGACGTATCTAAGTACGCCTCATGGCTCGACCATCGCGCGTCTTGGTCTTGCATTTGGCGCTTTTGGCTTAGCCATCCCATGTGTTGGTTTTTGCGAAAACATCAAATTTAACTGCGGGGCCGGATTATCTCTGCTATAATCGCCAGCGTTCTTTCCGAAGGGGCCACATCAAGATCGAAAAGGGTTGCCATGACCAAGGATTCTTTATTCTCCCGTCCCCAAAAACCGGTGCCGCCTTTCGAATTCAACGAATCGGTGGTCCAGGTGTTCGACGACATGCTCATCCGCTCGGTGCCTTGCTACCGAGAGTTGATTCGCCGACAGGCCCAGTTGGCCGTACACTATCACCAGCCCGGTACGCGCATATACGATCTCGGTTGTTCTACCGGAAACATGGGACTGGCCATCTGCTCCGCCATGCATTCCTCCCGGCCTTTCCAACTGATCGGTGCAGACACGTCCGAACCGATGCTCAAGGTCTGCCGGGAGCGCTTTCAGTCTTTGAACGGCAATGCGCATATCACCCTTAAATGCGCCGACATCCGCGACCTGGAAATGGCCGACGCTTCGGTAATCATTCTGAACCTCACCCTGCAGTTCCTTCCCCCGTCGGATCGGCAGACGGTACTGGAACGCATTTACGGAGCCCTCGTTCCCGGTGGCGTACTGCTGCTTACCGAAAAAACCGTGCACATCCATGCCGGGCTCAACGAGCTGCAGCAGGATTTTTATTACCGGTTCAAGGCTGAAAACGGTTATTCGCAAATGGAAATCAGCCAGAAACGCGAAGCGCTGGAAAACGTCCTGATTCCCGATACCGTTGAAACCCATACCGGGCGACTGAGGGACGTCGGCTTCAAGGCTGTCGATATCTGGCTGAAATGGTTCAACTTCGCCTCGTTCATCGCCCTTAAGGACGTCCCATGATGGAGTTGCTGACCGCTGCCGTCCGAGCCATCGGCCCCGGCTCCTGGCAGGGGCCACTTGCGGAACTGATTGCCGACAAAGGCCACCAGCTGATCCATGTCGACGGCAACGCCCGCAAGCGGAATGCGCTCATGGCGCAACTCCCTGAAGTTCGGCCGACCGGCTGGGATATCGAAAACGGACGCATTACGATAGGCCGTGCGGAAGAGCTATCCAAAGCGCAACGACAGCTCCTTTTCGAGACCCTGATGGCCTTCCGGCCCTGGCGCAAGGGCCCCTTCAGTATTTTCGGCATCGACGTCGATACGGAATGGCGCTCGGATCTGAAATGGGAGCGCATCGCCCCCCATCTGGCGCCTCTGAAAGGCCGGCGGATTCTTGATGTCGGCAGCAGTTGCGGCTACTACCTGATGCGGATGGCCGCTGCCGAACCGCACCTGGCTCTCGGCCTGGAACCCTACCCGCCGCTGTTCTGCCAATATGCTCTTTTGCAACGTTGGCTGAAACTGCCGCGGGTTCATTGCCTGCCGGTCAAACTTGAAGAACTGCCGCCGATGGACGATTATTTCGACACCATCTTCCACATGGGGGTCCTTTACCACCAGCGCTCACCGCACGACGCCCTGAAACAGCTGGCAGCACTGCTGCGCCCCGGCGGCGAACTGGTCCTGGAAACCCTGGTGCTCGACGGCAACGAGGATCTGGCGCTGTGCCCCCGTGATCGCTACGCCAAGATGCGCAACGTCTTCTTTTTGCCGACGGTGCCGTGTCTGGAAGCCTGGCTGGCCAAGGCCGGATTCACGGATGTCCGCTGCGTCGACCGCACCTGGACCACCATCGAGGAACAACATCCCACCTCCTGGATCAATACCGAATCGCTGCCCGATTTTCTCGATCCCGGGGATTCCGGAAAAACCGTCGAAGGTTACCAGGCCCCGTTGCGCGCTGCGCTCATCGCCCGCCGGCGCTGAGCCGGATTCCCGAACGCCCCTTGACATCGTCGCCAGGCCGCAATAATCTCACCTGAGATTCGAAGCCTATCCCTCAGGAGGACACTATGCCCATCATCACCCTCACCATTTCGCCCCGGAACGAAGAGGTCAAAGAGCAGTTGATCGCCAAACTGACCGAAACCGCGGCCGAAGTTACCGGCATCCCGGCCCAGAAATTCATCGTGGTCATCGATGAAAACCCCAGGGAAAACATCGGAGTCGGCGGCGTGCCCCTCGACAAGCTGGTCCCCTGAGAAAAGAAAGCGTTTTTACCACGGAGACCGCAGAGCAGGCGTATTAAGGTCAAAAACCGCCAGCCCCTTCGGGACAGGCCTGAGCACCTGCACGATCCCGGAAGTGCGTTCCGGATTCATCGATTTTCCTCTGCGAACGCTGTGCACTCTGCGGCAAATGATTTTTTTCTTTCGAAATACAAGCGAGGTAACCATGAAAAAGTCTCTCGGAGCCAAGACTCTTGCCCAACCGGCACCCGTCTGGCTGATCGGCACCTACGACGAAGCCGGCCAACCCAATCTGGCCACGGTGGCCTGGGGCGGCGTCTGCTGTTCCAAGCCGCCCTGCGTATCCGTCGCCCTGCGTCCGGCCACCCATAGCCATGACAGCATACTGGAGCGCAAGGCCTTTACCGTCAACGTCGCCACCGAGGCTTTCGCGCGCCAGGCGGACTTCTGCGGCATCGCCTCCGGGCGCGATACCGACAAGTTCGCTGCCACCGGACTCACCCCCGTCAAGAGCGAACTGGTCGATGCCCCCTTTGCCGACGAACTGCCTTTGGTTCTCGAATGCAAGCTGCAGCAGGCGGTGAAAGTCGGCGGGCATACGTTGTTCATCGGCGAAGTCGTCGACGTCAAAGCGGACGAATCCGTCCTCTCCGACGAAGGCTGTCCCCATATCGAAAAGGTGCGGCCGCTGATCTTTACGCCGGTGCTGCGCAACTACCACGGCGTCGGTGAATACCTGGGACAGGCTTTCAGCATCGGTAAGGAACTGAAATAGAGCTTCCGCCGGGATCGCAGAGCGCGCGGAGAAGTGCCGTGAAAAATCGAACGCATTCTCTGCGTACTCTGCGGTATCTTGAACGAACTTCCCTTCACTCCACCCTTTCCAGCCATTGCTTCAGAGCCTCGATGACCACCGTCGCCTGCTTCACGCTCAACCGCCGCAGGTCACCGACACCGGTCATGCGCTTGGCAAATCGCCCCAGGGCGGCCCAGCTCGGATTGTGCACCTTTTCCTGTCGGTGCAGATGCAACCACAATTCGCGCGCCTTCCAGACCATGGGCGGCATCGGCCGCTCCACGACCCGCGGCAGGCGCGGCCGCCAGCCAAGTTCGGCAAGGCGATCGAGCAACATTCGCAACTCGTCGTCTGTCAGATCTGCTGCCGATTCCTTGCCGGGAACGGCCGAGCGCACCACATCGCGATAGTCCGCATCGCTCAGACCGAGTTCTTTTTTGGCGATATGGATCTTGGCCAGCGCCCGGCGGCGATATTCGCGGTCGTTGGAAACCTCTGACATAAATGCCCCCTATCAATCTTCTTGAATTGTAGCAAAACCTTTTAGCCACAGATGCACACGGATAAACACATATGAAGCATTCCAGCTTTTTGGTCCGCTGAATAGTATGCTTATAACCTTTTGCGTGCGGAGCTTCGCGCATTCCCCCACCACCCGCTCGTTGCACGGAGAACACGGGGAAAAAACGCTCTGAGTTCAACCTCTGTGATTTTCGGGGTCTCTTTGTGCTCTGCCGGGCTTGAGTGAGCGAAGCGAACGGGCGCGAGATGATTTTCACAGGCTTGTCATTCGGCTCTCCTTGGCTAAACTCAAATAACAGCAAAGGGGGCAAAATATGTGGGAATTCAACGTACTCGTCACCATGGCCCAGGACGGTCGCTACCGCCAGATGCTGGAGGAGCTCGCTCCGTATGGAGAGTTCCACAAAACCGAATTCCACGGGGTCGCCCTGGGGCGGGTACCCGACATGCAGCAGTTCCTCGAAACGGTCCGTCAAAAACGCGAGAGGGAAGTTATCGCATTTCAGGATGTGAGCCGCATCGTGCCGTTGGATAAGGTCTTTACCTTCGATCTGGACAGTTTTCTGCCCAAAGCCTGCAAGGCTATTCGTCCCTATCTTCCGCAAATGTGCGAACACCGCTTCCATGTGCGCCTCGAGCGGCGCGGCCTGAAAGGGGAAATCGTCTCCCCCGATGTCGAACAGGCCCTGGACAACTTCATCCTCGATGAACTGGTCGACCTCGGGCATACCGGACAAATCGATTTTGATGCGCCGGATGCGGTACTGGCCATCGAGACGGTAGGCAATCGTTGCGGCATCGGCTTCATCACCCGCGAACTGTCCGATCTCTACCCTTTCGTTCATGTCGATTGACAACTCTCCGCCATCATGCCCGGTACGTTTGTTCCATCCTACCTGAACCTGATCCGCAGCGGACGCTTTGACGAGCGACTGCGGCGGGCCTTTCACCGCATGCGACGTTGCGACCTGTGTCCGCGTCGCTGCCGGGTCGACCGCCTGCGCGACAGTCGCAAAACCTTCTGCCGCAGTGGCTCGAGAGCTGTGGTGGCAAGCTACGGACCCCACTTCGGCGAGGAGCGGCCGCTGGTAGGCCGCCACGGTTCCGGCACCATCTTTTTCGGCTACTGCAACCTGGCCTGCGTGTTCTGTCAGAACTGGGATATCAGCCAAGGCCGGGAACTCGGCCGCCCCGTTTCCTCTGCCACTCTGGCCGCCATGATGCTGAGTCTGCAGCAGCAAGGCTGTCACAACATCAATCTGGTCTCCCCCACTCACGTGGTAGCGCCGATCCTGGCCGCCGTGCGCCTGGCGGCGCACCGCGGTCTGCGCCTGCCGCTGGTCTATAACACCGGCGGCTACGATTGTCCGGAAACCCTGGCGCTGCTCGACGGTATCGTCGACATCTACATGCCCGACATGAAATTCGCCGACTCCGCCATCGCCGTACGGCTGACCGGGGTGCCGGATTATGCCGAAGTCAATCGGGCTGCGGTTGCGGCGATGCACCGCCAGGTCGGCGATCTCGTTATCGACGCGCAAGGCATCGCCCGACGCGGACTGCTCATACGGCACCTCGTCCTGCCGGACAATCTGGCGGGAACCGATCGGATCACCGCCTTTCTGGCCGAACAGAGATCCCGCGACACCTACCTCAACCTTATGGATCAGTATCACCCGTGCTACAAAGCGGACCGCTACCCTCCTCTCGACCGCCGCCCCACCGCCACGGAACTGCGCCAGGCTCGAAGATGGGCCGAAAAATGCGGCCTATGGCGCTTCGACAAGGGTTAAGCAGTCTGCAGACAGTATGATGTCGTTTCCAGGAATTGGCCGTATAAAACTACCCATATATGCAGCTATCGGCGTGGATTGAACGGATAGAGCGAAAAACGGCTTGTCATCAGCAAGTCCATTTCTCATTCACCAGGCTGAGAAAAGACTGCATGGCCGGGGATGGCCGGACATCGCGACGGCGGACAAACTGGATCGGCAGACGATCGAAGGGCGGCGGCACGGCATGCACATGCACCAGGGAGCGAAACGGTTCCCGCATCACGAAACTGCGGGGCAACATGGTGATCCCCATGCCGGCCCCGACACAGCCGAGAATGGCATCGAGCACCCCCATCTCGACCACCCTGGCCGGCGTGCGCCCGATATTGCCCAGCCAGTCTTCGAGCTTGCAGCGGCAGGAACAACCGCTGCGGTAAACCAGTATCGACAGGGGCGATGGATCATGCGCGGGATCCTGGGCGCTACCTGATACCAGCACCAATTGCTCGCACAACACTTCTTCTCCGAGGAGATCCGGATGATCGACCGGTCCGCCGACAAACGCACCATCAATGGCGTAATTGAGCACCCGCTCGACCATTTCACCGCTCGCTCCGGTAGACAACTGCAGGTCGACATCCGGATGAATGCGGTGGTAGCTCGCCAACATCGCCGGCAGGTGCACCACGGCTGCCGAGTCCATGGAACCAATGCGCAGCGGCCCCCGTGGCGCGGCGCAGGGCACCAGTGCCGCCTGCGCCTCTTGCAGAAGATGCGCCACGGAGCGCGCGTAAGGCAACAGCAGCTCGCCGGATGGGGAAAGTTCCATTCCCTTGCGTGTCCGATAAAAGAGATCCGTCCCCAGTTCTTTCTCGAGCTTGCGAAGACGTGTGGTGACGTTCGATTGCACGCAATGCAGCCGCTCGGCCGCCTTGGAGACGCTGCCTTCTTCGGCGATGGCCAGGAAGATTTTCAACCCGTTGGAATCCATAACCCTATCTCCAAAAGTGATATTTCCGGTCAATTATAATCATTTGACGTGATTTCCGGAAGCACCTATATTGACATAAGGTATACTTTCAGCCTTTCGTATTGCTTTGGATGAGGAGACGCCGCCATGGATCCCGCCCCCAACACCGAAATCCGCATGCTCGGATTTTTGCATTCGGCCCGCAAAGCCAAAGGCCTTTCGCCCAAGGCCCATCTTTACATCCCGCCGGAGGGGCGTGTCGCTCAGGATATCGCTGAGGAACTGGAGCTGCCGATGGACAAAATCGAAGGGGTCTTCATCAATCACCTTGTCTATTCCCTCGACCATGTGGTCCATGCCGGAGATGGAGTCGCCTTCATCTTCAGCTTTTCAGTATCGCATTGAGTAAGGAGATGTCGCCAATGGATCCAGCCCCCAATACCGAAATCCGCATGTTCGGATTTTTGCACTCGGCCCGCAGAGACAAAGGTCTCTCCCCCAAGGTTCGTCTTTACATCCCGCCGGAGGGGCGCGTCGCTCAGGATATCGCTGAAGAACTGGAACTGCCGATGGACAAAATCGAAGGGGTGTTCATCAATCACCTCGTCTACTCGCTCGATCATGTGATCCATGCCGGCGACAAAGTCGCGTTTATCTCCCGGGGGGTTCCGGGGCCGCATCGTTTCAATCTCGGCATTCACAGTGCCGGGAAAGGCACCGGCCGCTCCTGACCCCCGCTTCCCCTATCGGAGCTTATCCTTATGACCAAATTGTTTTCACCCGCGACGATCGGCGGATTGCCGCTGCGTAACCGCACCGTCCGCTCGGCTACATGGGAAGGCATGGCCGACGACAACGGCAGCGCCACCCCGCAACTCATCGACCTGATGGCCACCCTGGCCGGCAACGAAATCGGGCTCATCATCACCGGCCACGCCTACGTGAGTCCGGAGGGACAGGCCGGTCCCTGGCAGCTGGGCGCACACGACGACACCATGCTCGAAGGGCTGACGGCCATGACCACGGCGGTGCATGCCCAAGGCGGACACATCGCCCTGCAGATCGCCCATGCCGGTTGCTACGGCGCCCATCAGCTGTCCGGACAGGATGCCATGGGCCCGTCGGCCATGGACGGCAGCAAGGCGCCGGTTTGCCGCGCCATGACCACGGACGACATCCGCCGCGTGACCGACGCCTTTGCCGCCGCGGCCAGCCGGGCCCGAAAGGCCGGCTTCGACGCGGTACAGATTCACGCCGCCCACGGTTATCTGCTCAGCGAGTTTCTTTCGCCCTATTTCAACAGGCGCACGGATGCATACGGCGGACCGGTGGAAAACCGCGCCCGGCTGGTACTGGAAATCTACCGGGCGGTACGCAATGCCGTGGGAGCGGATTACCCGGTGCTCATCAAGCTTAATTCGGAAGATTTTGTCGCGGAGGGAGTCACCGTCGAAGATATGCTGACGGTAGCCGAACTGCTGCAACAAGCCGGCATCGACGCTGTGGAGATGAGCGGCGGGACCATCTACGCCTCGGGAGACATGAGTTCGCTGCGTCCGGGACGCCTCGACACCCCCGACCGGGAAGTCTACTACCGCAAAGCCGCGAAGCTGTTCAAACAGCGCCTGACGGTACCCTTGATTCTGGTCGGCGGCATCCTGTCTTTCGAGGTGGCGGAAAGCCTTTTGGCCGAAGGCACTGCCGATTTCGTTGCTTTTTGCCGCAGCCTCATCAGCGAACCGGACCTGATCCGCCGCTGGCACAAAGGGGACCACACCAGGGCACGCTGCCTGCTGTGCAACGGCTGCCTCGGGCCGATCATGCAGGGCAGGGGACCACGCTGCGTACTGGACCCGCCGGACGCCTGACCGAAAGGCATATCCGGGGATGCAGGACCCATCCCCGGTCAAACCGTTCACAGCAGCTATCAAAAAAAGCCGCCGCGATGGAAACAAACAATCCTTCCGGCGGCTCTATCTTTTCTGCCCCCAAAGAGAGCAAAGAGATTTTTCCGGGATCATACCTCCCCAGGGGCGGACCTTTTCCCGAACAACCTGGCCACCAGGATGCCGACTTCGTAAAGCAGCATAAAGGGACCGGCCAGCGACAGTTGCGAGACGATATCCGGCGGCGTCAGAATCGCACCGGTCAAAAAAGCCGCCAGCAAAGCATACTTGCGGTTGCGGGACAGCCAGCGATGATCGACGATGCCCATGCGGGCAAGGAAAAAGATGACGATAGGAAGCTCGAAGACCAGTCCGAAGGCCAGCAGAAGTTTGCTGCTCAGGCCCAGATAAGCCCCCATGGAAAGCATGGCTTCGATATCGCCGCCCCCGGTACCGAAGCTGACCAGAAAGCGGAACATGAGGGGAAACACGTAGAGAAACCCGAACCAGGTCCCCGCGGCGAAACAGGTACAACTGGCCACGACAAAGGGTACGGCAAAGCGTTTTTCATGCCCGTGCAGGCCAGGCGCAACGAACAGCCAGATCTGCCAGAGAATTACCGGCAGGGCCAGGAGCAACCCTGCAAAGGCGGCGATCTTCAGATAGGTGAAGAAGGGTTCGGTGGCATTGATGAACACCAGCGAGCTGCCCTGCGGCAAGGCGGCCCTGACGGGGCGGGCGATAAACTGGAACAGCTGTTCGGCAAAGGAGTAGCAGAGCACAAAAGCCGGCAGCCAGGCACAGACACAGAAAATCAACCGGCGGCGCAGTTCAGCGAGATGCCCGGTAATGGGCAATGCATCCATGGACATGGTTTCCGTCTTTCTTTCATGGGATAAGAACCGGACCGGGATTGTATCGATCCGGACTGCGACTCTTTCAGCAAATGCGGGGCAACTGTTCTCCTGAGAGCATCTCCACCGCGCGCATGCCTCCGATCAGGGTCTCCATCTGCACCCGGCCACCGCCGCTTGCGGTTACTTCGCCGATGATGGCGGCTTCCGTCCCGAGGGGATGCCGTTTCATGCGCTGCAGAACCCGGTCGGCCGCATCGGCGGCGACAATCGCCAGCAGTTTTCCTTCGTTGGCCACATACAGAGGATCGAGACCGAGCAGATCGCATACTCCCCTTACCGCCCCCTTGAGAGGCAACGATTCTTCATCCAGGGTCATCGAGACTTCCGATTGCAAAGCGATTTCCTTCAGGGTGGTGGCAACGCCCCCGCGGGTGGGATCGCGCAGCACATGGACGCCATCTCCCTCCTCCAGCAAATCGGCCACCAGACCGTTGAGGGCCGCACTGTCGCTGCGGATGTCCGTATCGAGTTCGAGCCCCTCCCGCCGGGCCATGACGGCGATACCGTGATCGCCCAGAGTCCCGTTGATCAGAATTTTGTCCCCGATCCGCGCGCCGGCGCCACCGATGGTCAGCCCCGCGGGCACCAAGCCGATACCGGAGGTATTGATAAAAATTCGATCGGCCTTGCCGCGGGGCACCACCTTGGTGTCCCCGGTGGCGATACTCACCCCCGCAAGATCGGCCGCCCTGCGCATGGAGGTCAGAATTTCACCCAATTCCCGGCGGCTGAACCCCTCCTCCAGAATCAGGCCGACACTGATGGCCAGCGGACGCGCGCCGACCATGGCCAGGTCGTTAACCGTCCCGTTGACGGCCAGATCCCCGATGTTGCCGCCGGGGAAAAAGACCGGGTCGACCACGTAGGAGTCGGTGGTAAAAGCCAGTCGCCCACCGGCGTGTTCCAGCAAGGCGGCATCGTTCTGCTCCGTAGAAGCCTTGCCGGAAAGGGTCGGAATAATCAGCTGCTCCAACAACTGATGGGAAAGTTTGCCGCCACTGCCGTGGCCGAGAAGGATCAGATCCGGGTCCACTGAATACTCCTGGAAAGAAAAGGGGACGATAAGTTCTCCGTCTATAAAGCCCCCATTTTAATCGGGTTGATTTTATGCCTTGCCCTTCCTCTTGTGACGCAGCCTCCGCAGGCGGGCAAGGAGCGGGATGGTACGAAAACACGGGTTAGGTCCCATACTTATACGCCGCCGCACAACTCCCCTCCGACGAAACCATGCAGGCCCCCACCGGATCTTCCGGCGTACAGACCGTCCCGAACAGCGGACACTCCGGGGGCATCACCTTGCCCTTGAGCACCTCTCCGCACAGGCATCCAGGCGCTTCGCGCGGCTCCTCCACCGGCACCGGCAGGGCTTTTTCGGCATCGAAGGCCGCATAACGAGGAGTGATGGCCAAGCCGCTTTGGGGAATGACGCCGATGCCGCGCCAAGCGGTATCGACGGGGATAAAAACCTCGTCAAGCAGTGCCTGTGCCTTGCGGTTGCCCTGCGAATCGACAAAACGGCTGTACTGGATCTCCACCGCACAGCGCCGCTCCACATGCTGTCGGACCAGCATCAGCAAACCATGCATGACATCGGCCGGTTCAAAACCGGTTACCACGCAGGGCAGAGCGTGTTTTTCGGCCAAAAAACGATAGGCTCCCGCGCCGATCACCGTGCTCACGTGGGCCGGACACAGGTAACCGTCAATAGCCATAGCCGGATCGGCGGACAATACCTGCATGGGAATGGGGATGGTTTTGTTGGCACCCAGCACAAAGTAATTGGTCAACCCTTGTGCATCCGCCGCGAGGATGCTGGCGGCGACGGTCGGCGCCGTGGTTTCGAATCCGACCCCGAGAAACACCACCTGCCGGTCAGCATGTCTGGCTGCCAGGGCCACGGCGTCCAGAGCCGAATAGACGATGCGTACATCGGCCCCGCGGGCGCGCTCCTGCATGAGACTGGAAGACGAACCGGGCACCCGCAGCATATCGCCGAAGGTGACGATAAGGGTTTCGGGCCGCCGCGCGTAGGCCACGGCCCGGTCGACATAACCGATGGGCGTCACGCAGACGGGACACCCCGGCCCCGAAATCAGTCGCACTTCAGGCGGCAGCAAGCTGCGAATACCATAACGGGCAATGGCCATGGTATGGGTGCCGCAGACCTCCATGAAAGTCAGGGGCGCCGACAGGTCGGCGGTCAAACGGGCGATGTTGTCGGCCAGTCCACGCACGATCTCCCGGTTGCGAAACAATTCCGGACCGCTCATGCTTCCCCCTGCTGCGCCGCCAGACATTCGCGCATCAGCGCCAAGGTCTCCAGAGCCTCATCCGTATCGAGCTTGCCGATGGCAAAACCGGCATGGATCAGAACGTAATCACCGGTCCGGACTTCGGCATCGAGCATGATGAGACTGGCCTGGCGCTTCACGCCGTCGATTTCGGCGATCACGACTTCACCGTCGCTATGGATCACCTGCATGGGAACCGCTAAACACATAAGGGACTCCGTCCTGCTACAATGGCCTGCCCCAAAGCCAGTCCGCCATCGTTAGGCGGCACCAGGCGCTGGGTGTAGATGTGAAAATCGTCGTCTTCGAGCAGGCTGCAAAGCATCTCGCTGAGCAACCGGTTCTGGAACACCCCGCCGGACAGCACCACCCGATCATGTCCGGTTTGGCGGCGGATCCGACTGCAGGTATCCGCCGCCGCTGCGGCCAGGGTATGATGAAAGCGGCGCGCCATTTCGTTGGGCGGCCGTCCTCCGGACAGCTCCCGCATCATGGCAGCAAACATCGGGCGGAAATCGACCGACAGCGAATCTCCACCATCGACGATTTCGAAGGGATAGCCGTCCTCCGCCGTGGAGGTTTCCGCCAGGGCTTCGAGTTCGATGGCAGCCTGCCCCTCATAGGCGACCGTTTGCCGCAGGCCGAGCAAAGCCGCTACGGCATCGAACAGACGCCCGCAACTGGAAGTCAGGGGTGCGTTCAGGCGCCGCTTCAACATCTGTACAAAAAGCCCGCGCTTTTCTGACGGCACCGCATTCGTGCAGGGCAGCGCCGGACCGAACAATTTCTCGCCGAACATATCGTACAGATAAGCCAGGGCCATGCGATACGGCTCGCGAACCGCTGTATCTCCGCCGGGCAGCAACACCGGACGCAGATGACCGCATCGCTGAAAGTCCCGGTATCCGCCGACCAGAAACTCGCCGCCCCAGATGGTACCGTCCTTACCCAGCCCGGCGCCGTCGAAGACCACGCCGATCACTTCACCCTCCAAGCCGTTTTCCGCCATGCAGGACGCCATGTGGGCATGGTGATGCTGCACCGCCAACCGTGGCAGATCGTCCAGCGATTCGGCATAGGCGGTAGACAGGTAATCGGGATGGAGATCGTGGGCCACCACCTGCGGGCGGCATTGCAGAATATCCTGCAGATGGGTGACTATCTGTGCCAGGGAGTCCAGGGTAGCGACATTCTTCAGGTCGCCGATATGCTGGCTGACAAAGGCCCGGTCGCCCCGGGTCAGGCAAACCGCCCCCTTCAATTCGGCACCGACCGCCAGCACC
>JASKKK010000057.1 GCA_030154185.1 Desulfuromonadales bacterium | reverse complement strand
TTCTGGCTCTTGGCGCCTGTGCCGGCATGGTCGCGGCACGGGCGGTGGTGCGTGATCTTTTCCCCCTGCAGGAGACCGCGCGGGTTTTTTCCTCGTTGATGCTGGTGATGGGATTGGCTCCCATCGTCGCCCCGACCCTTGGCGGGATTATCGTCTCCAGTCTCGGATGGCGTTATATCTTTATCCTGCTGGGAGCCGTTGCGGTATTGATGCTGGGCGGAGTTTGGTGGTTTCTGCCTGCCATCTCAGGGCATGGTCGTCGCGAGGCTCTGCATCCGCACCGTGCATTACGTGATTATCTGGCGGTGCTGGCCGTGCCCGGTTTTACATGGCGTATGCTGGTCGGTAGTTTTCACGTTGCCGGACTTTTCGCTTATTTGACCGCTTCTCCACTGGTTTTTATGGATATGTTCGGAATGTCCGGTCCTCGCTATGGTTGGACCATGGGGTGCAATGCCATGGCGTTGGTAATCGGTAGCCAGGTCAATGCCAGACTGCTGAAGCGTTTTTCCCTGAGCGGTGTGCTTTGGTCCGGTAACCTTCTGCAACTGGCCGTCAGTGCGTTGTTTGTCCTGGGGTTGTTGCTGGGGCCGGTTGCTTTGTGGACGGTTCTGGCTTTCGCTGCGCTGTATCTGTTTTGTCTCGGTTTTTTGCTGCCGGATGTGACAGCCCTGATCATGGAGCCGTTTGAGCGGGACCAGGCGGGCAGCGCCTCGGCCTTGTTGGGAGCCCTGCAGATGATGGCCGGCGCCTTGGCCGCGGCCCTGGTGAGCTGGGGCTATGACGGAACCATTGCCGTCATGGCTGCGGGCATGGCGGTCTGTGCGCTGGCCAGTGCAGCATTGCTGTGGTGGGGGCGGAGGCGATAAAGTCCGCACGAAACCTTGCAATTTCCACCCGGGCTGATAATTTTTGCCCATGACGGTTGATATTCGATCGAACAGTTCATCGTTGCATCTTGCAGCGGAGTTTTTGTTATCGTAATACTTTGAACAGACTGCAACGCCTTTAAGGAGGATGTCATGAGTACCAAGGTTGCCATTAACGGATACGGAAGAATCGGCAGATTGATTCTGACCGCCATGTATGAACAGGGTCTGCTCGGCAGCGACCTGGACATGGTGGCCCTGGTCGACTTGAGTCCCGATGCGCGTTATTTCGCTTATCGCACCCGCTACGATTCGGTGCATGGCCGTTTTCCCGGCGAAATCTCTACGGTCAAAAGCGATCCTTCTCTCGAACTGGACGATATCTTCATACTTGATGGGGACGAGATAAAATGCCTGGCGGCTCCCGCTTCTCCCGACCTGCTTCCCTGGAAAGAATTGGGAGTGGAATACGTCATTGATGCCACGGGACGTTTTACCAGCCGGGAAAAGGCGGCCCTTCATCTCAAGGCGGGGGCGAAAAAGGTTATTCTCACGGCACCGGGCAAAGGGGGCATGAAAAGCTTCGTGATCGGCGTCAATGACCATACCTACGATCCGAAAACGGATCACGTCATCTCCACCGCATCCTGTACCACCAACTGTCTCGCTCCTCTGGTGCATGTTCTGTTAAAGGAAGGTATCGGCCTGGAAAAAGGCCTGATGAGCACCATTCACGCCTATACCGCCACCCAGGAGACCGTCGACAGTCCTTCCAAGAAGGATTGGCGGGGGGGCCGGGCTGCCGCCATCAACATTATCCCCTCCACCACTGGCGCGGCCAGGGCGGTCGGCGAGGTTATTCCCGAGGTCAAGGGGAAGCTCACCGGCATGGCCTTCCGTGTACCGACTCCCGATGTGTCGGTGGTCGATTTGACCATCCGTTCGGCGCGCGAAACTTCCATCGAGGAGATCGACAGCCTGATGAAGAAGGCATCGGAAACCTACCTGAAAGGTATTATGGAATATATGACCGAACAGTTGGTCTCTTCCGATTTTCTCAATTCGACGAGTTCTTCCATCTACGATTCGCCGGCTACGCTGCAGAATAACCTGCCCGACGAATCACGCTTTTTCAAACTGATTTCCTGGTACGACAACGAGGTCGGCTATTCCAATCGGGTGGTCGACATGCTGCGTCTCATGATTGAGCGGCAGGGGTGAGCCTTTTCGGTTCATTTCGAGCTTTATCCGGGATTGCATCGAATCAAGACTCATTAGATAGCTTATTTTCTTATCGGGCGTTTTTTTATCTAGGCTTGAAAAAGAACAATATTCGTTATCTTACCGGAAAATTCCGATTATCGATTTTTTTTTATGCGGTATAATTTTTTCAATATAAAAAACAGTGTATATGACTATACGATTGCTGAATGCTTTTTAAAAAGCCATATTTCATGTATGAGGATCACAGTCTTTGAGAATTTGTCCATGGATATGATCCCGTCGTTTAGCACAGGATCAACTTAAGGGAGAGAACATGCATTTTCTTGAAAAACTTCTCAGGGATCAAGAATTATGGCTCATGCGTCGCGTAAGAGACTACGCACTGGAACGGGAATATACGCGCTACACCTCCACGTTGGAAGAGGCTTGGCGTGTTTCCATCAGTGGTCTGACCGATTCCATTATTTGTGCCCTGGCCATATCCGATGATCCATGGGAACTGGGGCCGGATGACGATTATGCAAACGATCCGATGGCGGAGTTCGGGAAGTATGAAGCAAGGATGCATCGCCTACGAGGGATCACCCTGGAGATGTTTCTGGGGCTCATGAAATACTACCGGCAAAGCTATCTGGATCTTGTAAAACGGTCGTTTCCTTCCCAACCCGAAGCAGACAGTACAAAGGACCCCGCCCGATACGCCCGGTTTATCGAGCGCGTTTTCGACAGGATCGAGATTGCATTTTGCGCGGAATGGACCCGGAGCGAGGCCGTCAGTAACGCCATTGATGAATTGCAGGTTGCCAATCGGCAGATGACAAACGAGAAAAACAGGTTCCTGACCATTTTCGAGAGTTTGCCGTCGGCGGTTTTCGTTCTGGATGACAAGGGGATCATCATCCACATGAATCATGCCGGCGCACGGCTTATCGACCCTTCCGCCACCTCGGGGGGGCACTACTATTCCCACCCCGATGACCAGATTCTTTTCCCCTGGTTCGAGGACGAACTGTCCAGATTCCGGATGACGGGTGAAGGAGGGGTTTTCGAGTTCCAGCTTCTGCTGGCGCAGGGGGGCCACCGTCAGGTGAAAGTCCGGTTCCGTGAGATGCAGGACATAAGCTTCAAGTTTCCGGGGACGATCGTTATTCTCGAGGATATAACCGACCTTAAGCGTGTGGAAAAGGGCCTGATCGAGGCCCAGTCTGCGCTTCGACAACAGGCCAGCCACGATCCGCTCACAGGGTTGTGCAACCATGGGGAGATTCTCTCCATTCTCGAGCGTCAGCTTTCCAAGAGCAAACGGGATGGAGAAGCCGTCAGCGTAATCATGGCCGACCTCGACCATTTCAAGAGAGTAAACGACACCTACGGGCATCTCGCCGGCGATGAGGTGCTCCGTCAGACCGCGCAAAGAATGCGATCCGTTTCAAGGGACTATGATTATGTCGGTCGCTTTGGCGGCGAAGAGTTTCTGGTGGTTTTACGCGGTTGCGACAAGGACAGCGCTGTGATTTTTGCCGAAAGACTGCGTCTTTGCATCGGGAGCAAGAGCATGGTTCTTTCCGAAGGCACGATACCCGTTACCATCAGCCTTGGAGTGGCGTCCGGCGGTGGGAATGAAGAGCATGATGCCGACGCCCTCGTCCTGGCAGCTGATAAGGCGTTGTACCGGGCCAAAAGGAACGGACGTAATCGGGTGGAAACGGCTACCGAAGAGTTGCCTGTCGCCACTCCCTAGTATGCTCGCTGGAGCTTTTTCTCCATGGCTGTCTCCGTTTTCGACATTCGAGAGGATAGCCGGACCCTTCCACCATGCTTCTCCATCATGTTCTCCCTTCCCTAGATGTACCAAGCGACTCTCCTTTTGATATTCAGCTTAAAACGCGCGCTTTAGCGTTATGCAGGACGTGACTGTTTTGCAGTTCAAGCGATATTCGGCATGGGGATCTGATAAGGATGTTACTCTACAAAGAAACAATAAATTTAATGAATAAGCTGGCATCCAACAGGGTCTGTGTTACCTTTAATAAGGTTAACGCACATTAGAAGGCAGTTCTCTTTACGGCATTATCTGTAGATGTCGATTTCGGGATATCACCTAAAGAATGGAAAGGTGTTTTGCCTGATTCTTTCTTTACGAAAGGGGCGACAATGAATTTTTCTGCTTTAGGCGATCTTCTCAAATCAGGTGAATCGTGGCTTATTGAAAGGCTGTTCGCATACGCGAAGCAAACGGGATTTATCGAACATGCGCCTCCGATGCCGGACGTGTGGCACTGTTCCATTAACGGACTTACCAGGCAAATATGCCTTGGAACGGATCTTTATGAAAACATTCCCGAACTTGGCTGGGAGGAAGACTATACCCGGGATTGCCTGGCATCTTTTGGCATCATCGAAGCGCAAAGACATCGAGCCCGTGGCGTTTCGCTATCGAGGTTTCTTGCCTGGATAAAATACTACCGACAAACTTATCTTGACTATATCAGGGAAAGAGTCACTGACGATGAAACCCGAGAAGCTTATGGTTTGTTCATAAACCGATGCTTCGATCGCATTGAACTTGGCTTTATTCGGGAATGGGAAGATCGAAAAAGTCCGGAAATTACGGAAGAACTCAGAGCAAGCAATCTTACGCTTTCTTCCGAAAAAAACCGCTACCGGATGATTTATGAAAACTTTCCTCACCCGGTGTTTTTGCTCAACGAAACCTCTGACATTATAAACCTCAACAAAGCTGCCAGAGAACTTTTGAGCGAAGGGATATTATCGGGTTCCACCGATTGCACAGGACCTTTTTCGTCACCGTTTTTTGCCTGGCTGCGTTCCTTGAGTCTGAATGCAATCAGAAATGATTTGCCTTTGCTTCTGGAAAAAACGCTTTGCACCCGAAAAGGTGAACGCTGTTTCAGCGTTTATGGAGCGAAATCCTTTGACCTCAGCGAGAATCAAACCTTCTACATCCTTTCCTTGTCTGACATCACGGGTAGAAAAACGACGGAGAAACGTTTTTTCAGGCTGGCCAGAATTTACGACGTCCTGAGCCATACAAATCAGGCTATCGTCCGCCATACGACCATCGAATCGCTATTCAAGGAAATCTGTGACATTGCCATCAAGAATGGCCGGCTTAAAATGGCCGCCGTCAATCATGTCCATCCGCAAACGAAAAAGCCGGAAACGGTGGCATTCAGTGGCGCTTCTCCCGCTCTTTCCCCTTTTGCCATGTCGGGTTCCGTCAAACCCAATATTACCGAGATTGTGATCAAAACCGAACGCCCCTACATCTGCAACAACATCAAGACCGACCCGGCGCTTCATTCGCGTGCCGATGATGCGAAAAAAAATGATCTTCAGGCCCTGAGTTGTTTTCCCGTTTTCTGCAGGCGGCATCTGTTCGGAACGCTCAACCTCTACGCCGAGCAGAAAGATTTTTTTCAACCCGACATTGTGGCGGTTTTTGAAGAAATGGCCAAGGATATTTCCTTTGCCCTGGATAATTTCGAGCGGGAAAAGCAGAGGCAGCGAGCCGAGCAGGAACTCTGGGAAACCAATAATAAACTCCATGCGCTTTATAAGGCCACCCCATTGCCGGTGGTCGCCCATACTCTCGACGGCAAGGTTCTGATGTGGAACCCCGAAGCCGAAAAGGTTCTGGGTTGGAAGGAAAAAGAAACACTTGACCGTCTCGTCCCGTCCCTTCCAGAGGAGGGTATTGCTGAATTTTTAGAGAAAAACGAACGCGTGTTTGCCGGAGAATCGGTTTCGCAGTTGGAAGTGCAGCGATATACGAAGGATGGTCGGTGCCGGGACTTTCTGCTTTTTAATACGCCTCTTTACGATTCAAGCGACGAGGTATACGCCATCATGGCGGTATTGATGGATATTACCGATCAGAAAAAGGATCAGGAGCGTATCGCCTATCTGGCTCACCACGACCATTTAACCGGGTTGCCCAATCGCTTCTTTCTTAAAGAGCACTTTGCCCATCAAGCCAGTTTTGCAATGAGATCAAAAACCTCGTTGGCTCTTTGTGCATTGGATCTGGACGGGTTTAAATTCATCAACGACATGCTCGGGCATCCCTTGGGAGACGCTTTGCTGTGTCAGGTCAGTAAAGAATTGCAGAACATTGTCCGCGGTACCGACCTGGTGTGTCGCATGGGTGGGGACGAATTTCTGCTGTTGCTTGGCGGATTCGAAAAGCCTTCCGACCTCGTTGCCGTATTTAAAAAAATATTCAAAATTTTCGCCACGCCTTTTGTTGTCGATGGGCATCAGGCACATATGTCGATCAGCATGGGCGTTGCGCTTTTTGGCGAGGATGGTGAGGATTTTGATTCCTTGTTCAAGCGAGCCGATGCCGCCATGTATCATGCAAAAGAGTCCGGAGGCAACAACATAAAGTTTTATCAGCAGGAGATCGGCGACCGGATTGAAAAACGCTTCCTGATTGAAAAGGAGTTACGCAAGGCGCTCTCCGGCGATGTCTTGACCATGCACTACCAACCCATCTGCAGGGTGGGGGATAACGCCATAATCGGGGCGGAAGCGCTGATTCGCTGGAAACATCCCCGATGGGGCTTTGTTCCGCCGGATCAATTTATCCCCATCGCCGAGGAAAAGAATCTGATCAATCCATTGGGAGAGTGGATTTTAGAGGAGGTTTGTCGCACAGTTCAGAAGTGGGATCGGAAAGGGGTCCCCCCCATTGCTGTGGCAGTTAATATTTCGGCCAAACAGATCTTTGACCCGACGTTTCATGATGTTCTTGCCAAGGTTCTGAAAAAATACGACCTGGAACCGCAACGCTTTGTTCTGGAGGTGACGGAAAGCCTTTTTCTGGAAAATCTGCCCTCGGTTGAAACCATCATGCAGAAACTCAAAACCATCGGCGTTGGCCTGGCGCTCGATGATTTCGGGATGGGATACTCCAGTCTGAGCTATCTCAAGCGTTTTCGCATCGACCATCTGAAAATCGACAAATCTTTCATACGGGATATCTGTCAGGATGACCAAGATGCGGTTTTAACAAAGACAATTGTCGAAATGGGTCGAAATCTTGGTCTGCAGACAATCGCAGAAGGGGTGGAGACCAAAGAGCAACTGGCGTTGATTCGAGCGTATCGTTGCGGATATTATCAGGGGTTTTTATGCAGCAAACCTTTGAGCGGCAATGATTTTATCAAGCTGTTACAGCAGAGATATCCGAGGGAGGGGGAAGCAGGGGAAAGGACTTTTTTTGCCGACAATGTTTCCGGATCCTGAACCATAGCCTTGTTAAGAAACGTCTGGCATTTCAGGATATCATCTCCCCAACAAGAGGCAGCCTTTCGAAATCGCTGTTGCCTGAGGCAGGAAATCTCTTCGAGATTTGCAAGATTAGAAAAAACCTTTTTGGAAAAGGGGACGGGCGGTTCTATACTGGATAGGGAACCGCCTGTTTTGCGTTCTTCAGCGACAGTAATCCGGAGTCTGTTTCATGCATAAAATCGTGGTTCATCCGGGCAATGCACACCGGGATGATTTTTTGGCGGTGAGCATCCTGCTGGCCACCCTGGACGAGGCCGAGGTTTTCCGTTGCGATCCCTCGGCCGAGGACCTTGCCGATCCCCTTACCTACGTGATCGATGTCGGCATGGAGTACAATCCTTCACGGCTCAATTTCGATCATCACCAGGACCGCTCCCTTCCTTGCGCTTTTCACCTGGTGATGCAGTATCTCGGTCATCATGAAGATGCCCAGGCCGTGTTCGGCTGGTACCCCTTCATGAGCATGATGGACGTCAGGGGACCCCACAAAACGGCCGAACACCTGGGGATCGACGCCAGTGTGCTGCTGGCCTCCTCCTCGCCCATCGACGGCTATATCCTCTCCCGGTTTTCCAAGCTCCGGATTTTGCGACAGCAGGATCTTCTCTATCAGTTCATGAGGGAAATGGGGCGGGATATGCTGGAGTTGATCAAACTGAAGAAGGAGCGTCTCGAAAGGTTGAAGCGGGAAGTCGAAATCGTTCCGGTAAAACATATCAAGGCGGTGGTGTGCGCCATCGACGACAATCCCAAACTTTCCATGGAGCTTTATCTGCGCCATCTCGACGATGAGCGTATTGTCATCTGCATCACGCCTTCGGTGCGCGGCCAGGGGTGGGAGCTGCTGCGGCTCGGGGATAGCAGCCTGGTCGATTTTCGGGTACTTGCGGACCATCCGGACATCCGGTTTGTTCATGCCAACGGTTACATCGCAACCACCCGTGCTCTCATCCCTCTCGATGCGGTGATGCAACTTGTCTCGCGGTCGGTCAAGGATATCGAACCGACCCCGGAGGTATAGTCGCAGCCCGATCCGTTGCCGTTTTGCCCGACGGTTCCTCTCAATATATTGACGGATATCCGGCGCAGGGTGTTATGCTGGTGACAAATCCAACCAGCGAAGGATGGAGTGGAGCATGTCTTCTTGTGTTTTTATCGATCTGAGTGGAACCTTGCACGTCGGACGGCAACCGCTGCCGGGGGCCATAGAAGCCGTCGAACGTCTTCGTAACGCCGGCTATCGCGTGCGCTTCGTAAGCAACACCTCGAGCAAGAGCCGCCGGCGCCTTTTGGGGGCGCTGCAAAAGATCGGTTTCGATATCGCCTACGACGAACTTTTCACCGCGCCGCTGGTGGTGCACCGTTATTTGCAGCACCATCGGCTGCGGCCTTTTCTGCTGGTTCACCCGGATTTGGTGGAGGAGTTCACCGACCTCCCTCAGAATGATCCCGATGCGGTGGTGGTTGGCTGTGCCCTGGAGCATTTTACCTACGCCAATCTCAACCGGGCTTTTCGATTGCTCAAACAGGGCGCCCGACTGATCGCTACCGGCCGTACTGCCTGCTTCGAGGGGAAAAACGGTCTGCAGCTCGATGCCGGTCCCTTTGTCGCCGCACTGGAGTATGCGGCAGACACCGAGGCGCTGGTGCTGGGCAAGCCGTCGGCCGGTTTTTTCGAAACGGCCATGGAGGAGTTCAGCTGCCCGGGAGAGCGGATCACCATGATCGGAGATGATGCCGCGTCCGATGTCGGGGGCGCCATGGCGGCAGGGATGCGCGGTATTTTGGTCCAGACCGGTAAATATCGCCCGGGGGACGAGGATAAAATCGGACAGCCGGGCGCCATAGTCGTTCCTGATATGGCCGCCGCCGTGGAGAGGATTTTGCGAAAGGAATAGGACCTCGTTTTTTTCATTCCCCTTGCCAAACCATCTGAGCATACTGAAAAAAACGCAATGCACCTGATTTAATAGGAATAGGAGTATCTGCATGCATCCCATCGTACCTTTATCGGAACTGCAGAACCGCATGGCCCGGTTCCGCAGTCGGATGGATAGCGCCTGCCCGCAGTGGGAGATGGTGGCGTTGTTCGGCCGGATCAATCAATATTATTTCACCGGCACCATGCAGGATGGCGTGTTGCTCGTTCCCCGCGATGCCGATGCCGTGTATTGGGTGCGTCGCAGTTACGAGCGGGCCAGGGACGAGTCGCTGTTCCCGCGCATCGAGCCCATGAACAGCTATCGCGATGCGGCTCAGGGTATGGGCCATATCCCCGGAACGATCCATCTGGAAGCTGAACTGGTGCCGCTGGCTTTGCTGCACCGTTTTCAGAAACATTTTCCCGTCACCGACTGTCTTCCCGTCGATATGCAGGTCGCTGCGGTGAGAGCGGTGAAAAGTCCTTTCGAACTGGAGATCATGCGCCGTTCCGGCGAAGTGCATCGCCGCATCCTTGAGGAACGCCTTCCCGGTATGTTGCGTGAAGGGATGAGCGAAGCGCAACTGGCCTCGGAACTCTATCCGGTCATGATCGAGGAGGGCCACCATGGCGTGGCCCGTTTCGGCATGTTCCAGACGGAAATCGTCATCGGGCATATCTGTTTCGGTCCAAGTTCCATCTATCCGACTTCCTTCGACGGCCCCGGCGGCAATTTCGGTCTGGGACCGGCAGCCCCGGTGCTGGGCAATCGCGACCACACCCTGACAAAGGGCGATCTTGTGTTTGTCGATATCGGTTGCGGGGTCGAAGGCTATCATACCGATAAGACCATGACCTATATGTTCGGCGCCCCGTTGCCGGAGGAGGTGGTGGCGGTGCACAGGCAGTGCGTCGATATCCAGAACCGGGTGGCCGAACAACTACGGCCCGGCGCTATCCCCTCACAAATCTATCAGACCATCATGGATCGTCTGGACCCCGGGTTCCTGGAAAATTTCATGGGTTTCGGCGACCGCCAGGCGCGTTTCCTCGGACATGGCATCGGCCTGCTCATCGATGAATTTCCGGTGATCGCCAAAGGCTTCGACGAGCCGTTGGAAGAAGGGATGGTCTTTGCCCTGGAGCCGAAAAAAGGCATCGAAAATGTCGGCATGGTCGGCATCGAGAACACCTTTGTGGTGACTCCCGCCGGCGGCCAATGCCTTACCGGCGATCACCCCGGCTTGATGCCGGTCTGTTGATAGGGGTGGGGTTGCCTTGTCTTTGACCGGAGAGCAGCAATATAGGACAGCAGCCGCCGGCGGGGAAGGGATCGTGGTGCTCGACTTCGAGACCAGCGGCATGTCGCCTGTGCAGGGCGACCGGGCCATCGAGATCGGCGCGGTGCGCATCGTCGCGGGAGAAATCGTCGACCGGTTTCAGAGCCTGATGAATCCGGGGCGCCGTATCAGCGGTTTCATCGAGGCCTATACCGGCATCACCAACGCCATGGTGCAGGCGGCACCGCCCGCCGCAGAGGTCATGGAAGCCTTCCACGGTTTTCTCGGCGAAGAGCCGCTGGTGGCCCATAATGCCTCTTTTGACCGCCGTTTTCTCGATGACGAACTGCATCGCATCGACCGTTGCCGACGGCAGGAATTCGCCTGCACTTTGTTGGTGGCACGTCGCATCTATCCAGACGCTCCCAATCACAAGCTGGCCACCCTCGTGGCTTATAAAAATCTGCCCACCGACGGCCGGTTTCACCGCGCCCTAGCCGATGCGGAAATGACCGCCCACCTGTGGCTGCGCATGGAGCAGGACCTTAGGGATCATTACGGTTTCGCTGAGGTGCCGTTCGATTTGATGAGTGCTCTGGCGGGGCAGAAAAAAAATCGGGTGGATGCGTTTTTGCGGGAACAGGTGAAGGCGATACGGGGAATGTAAAATCGATTGTTTAACCGCCGAGTACGCAGAGGACGCCGAGAACCCCGAAACCTTCGATTTTCTCTGCGATCTCTGCGTGCTCTGCGGTGAATGAGTTTATAATCTTTTAACGGAGGGCTCCCCTACGGATTCGCTTCTCCCGCCAACCGTTCATCGAACCGCCGATTTGTCCGTTGGCGATAGATTTCCGCATAATTCGGGTCCGGCAAAAGCGGTTGTTCCAGCCGCTCAATGGTTTCGTGCGACAGGCCGAGATGACCGACTGCTTCCTTGCCTGCAGCGTGCAGCAGGACCTTGTATTGTTCCGCGAAGGGGCGCAGGTCCGGATCGGTTGTGGCCAGCAGGGGACCGCCGCCGCGGTAGACTTCCGCCAGCAGCCGACAGTTCATGTTGCGCGCCACACGCCGGAACAGTACCCGCAACACCTCGAAGTGGCTCTGCTCCGGGAAACCGCAATTGGAGACGGACAGGACGTAGCGCGGTTTTTCGTGGATGCGCAGGTGGCGCGTTTCACCATGCTCGTCGGTTTCCATGTGAGGATCGACCAGGGGGATGAGGCGGTCCATGAAATTTTTCAGGATGCCGCTGACGTTGTCGACATACAGGGGCGTGGCGAAGCCTATGACGTCCGACTCCACGATTTTGGGCAGCAATTGATCCATGGCATCGCGGTGGATGCAGCGCCCCGGGGTTTTGAACCAACAGGCAAAGCAGCCGATGCAGGGATTGATCTCCCTGTCCGCCAAAAAGACGTTTTCCACCTCGGCGCCGGCTTCCCGCGCGCCGGCAGTCAAGGCTTCGACCATGATATGGGTGTTGCCCTGCTCTTTATGCGGGCTGCCGTTAAAGATAGTGATACGCATAAGGGATCCTTTTTTTATCGAGGGGAGCATGCATGGACCGATATGTCGTCGGGATGCCAAGACGATGCGTGCTTTTGACATATTATCGTTTCAGGCGAGGGGCGCAAGGCAGACAACCGTTTCGTGGAACTGTGGCGGTCTCGCAAGGGGTGTGTGAAAAAACATTGAAAAACGAAATTTTTATCGCCGAGAACGCCGATTTCGCTCAAATTCAGAAAAAAGCGTCTGGTTTTATTTATCCCAGGTTTTTCTCTGCGATCTCTGCGTGCTCCGCGGTTTATTATTGCTTCTGTTTGACCCTAAGCCGTTTCAAACCAAAAGGCCCCCTTCGTCTGTAAAGGGGGCCTTTGATCCGTTACTTAAAGCGTTCGAGGAATTCGCCGTAGCCTTCTTTCTCCAGTTGATCGACGGGGACGAAGCGCAGGGCGGCCGAGTTGATGCAGTAACGCAGCCCGGTAGGCGGCGGGCCGTCGTCAAAGACGTGTCCCAGATGCGAATCGCCGTGACGACTGCGGACCTCGGTACGTACGCTGAAGAGTTTGCGGTCTTCGCGTTCGACGATGTTTTCACTCACCAGGGGGCGGACGAAGCTTGGCCAGCCGGTGCCCGATTTGAATTTATCCTGCGAACTGAACAGCGGTTCGCCCGAGACGATGTCGACATAGATACCGGGTTCTTTGTTGTCCCAGTAAGCGTTTTTAAACGCAGGTTCGGTCCCCTCCTTTTGGGTGACCTTGTATTGCGTCGGGGTCAGGGTAGCGCGCAGAGTGTCATCATCCGGCTTGTGATAGCGTTGGTTTTCCGAACCGGTTTTTTTATTTTTCACTTCTTTGCTCCAGATCTTTTCGAGGAATTGGTCGCGCCCGGAATTCCAGCGGTAATATCTGTAACGGATCGGGTGGTTTTTATAGTAGTCCTGGTGGTAGTCCTCGGCGACGTAAAAGGCTTTGAAGGGCAGGATATCGGTCACGATCGGTTTGTCGAAACGTCCCGACTGTTGCAGGGCTCGTTTGGACTTTTCGGCGATGTCGCGTTGCCGTTCGTCATGGTAGAAAATGGCCGAACGGTACTGTGAGCCGCGGTCCACGAACTGACCGCCGTCATCCGTCGGGTCGATATGCCGCCACAATACGTCCAGCAATTGTTCATAGGTAATCCGTGCGGGATCGTAATAAACCTGCACGGCTTCCACATGCCCCGTGCCGCCTGCGGACACCTGTTTGTAGGTCGGATTGACCACCTCGCCGCCGGTATAGCCCGATATAACCTTGACGACGCCGGGGACTTTCTCGAAATCGGCTTCCACGCACCAGAAACAACCTCCGGCAAAGGTCGCTACCATTTGCGTATGACCTTGGTCCGCCATCTTCGCTTCTTGATCCGTCCCTTTTGCCGCCAGGGCAATACCGGCCAGCAGTATCAAAGCCGTAAAAAGGATGGTTCTGAGCCTGTTTGATTTCATGCAGCCACCTCCGTGTCTGTCTCTCTCGTTTTCCTTCCATTATACGCCGCCCTGGTACTGCGGTCCAATCGAGCGCGGGTAGCTTTATTTATGGGGTCACGGTTTCGGGGTAAAGGTGTTGCAAATCCTGCCGGCCGGGACTAACTTGTGACGATGGATAAACAATGACCTTACAGCATCCTGCAGGGAGGGATCATGCCATTTTTCAAGGGGCAAATCGTAAAGCTGCTTACCGATTATTTCGAAGACGATTACCGGCGTATCCAGCATGCAGTCAGTGTTTTGCGGTATGCCGAAAACATCATGGAAAATTCCGACAGTTGCGATCCCGAGGTGGTGGTCGCGGCAGCTTTGCTGCACGATGTCGGGATCAAACCGTCGGAGAAGGAACTCGGATACAATAACGGCAAAACCCAGGAGGAATACGGGCCGCCGGTGGTGCGCGCATTGTTGGCCGACATCGGTTTTCCGGAGGACAAGCTGCAAAAAGTCGTCGACATTGTCGGCAACCATCATTCGCCGTCCCGTTTCGATTATCCGGAGTTGGCGGTTCTCAAAGAGGCCGATCGTATCGTCAATCGGATGGAGGAGGCAAAGGCGGTCGGTTCAGCAGGGAAAGCATGATCGGAAGAAAGTCCCCCGCCCCCTGATTCGAGGACGGGGAAATGACGGTTGTTTATTTTATGCCTTTGCTGTTCAAAAACGGGCCGTAATTCTTGTCGCTGCCTTTGATGTGATTGCGCAGCCAGTCGCCGAGAAAATTCATCACCGAAACGGAGAGCCCGAGCCGTCCTTCGTCGAAACCTTTTTTGAACTCGCTTACCCTGGCGGTGAAGTCTCGGTGTTCCTGCTTATGGGAAGCGGTTTCCGGGAAGCCGAAGCGATCGAAATATTTTTCTTCGGTAGCGAAATGGGTCGCGGTATAGGATGCCAGTCCGCTTATGATTTTGCCGATGACGTTCTTGCCGCGACCCTGCAGCATGGCGTCATTGAGTTCGTTGATCATGGCGACCAGGTGCTGGTGCTGGTTGTCGATTTCCGCGATATTGACCGATAAGGCGGCGGTCCATTGAATCAAAGCCATGTGTTTCTCCTGCAATTCATAAATGAGTGGAAGAAAATCCTCGAGTATAGCGCATGGAATGGTATGAACCGTTCACAGGTGAGACAGGTTAACGTTTGTGCCGGTGGCGGGCAACTGAAAATTGAGGGCGTCGCAGAAACTCGTCAACTGTTGCGTTGTTGCCATTGCCTCGCTGCTTCGACGTACCTGAGTACGCCTCATTGCTCGACCATGGCGCGCCTTGCATTTGCCCTTTTCGCTTAGCCATCCCATTTAAGGCTTTTAGTGAAAGTATAAAAAAAAGAAATTGCAACGGTGGATGCCAGGGTCAATACCGATTATATCGGCTCATGGCATGAATATCCTTACGGGACTTCGGACGCAGAGGGTAGCCCGGCGCAGCGTAGCCGAGACTGATGACCAGGCCGATGCGACGCCCCCGGGGAATATGCAGTAGTTTTTTGATGGTTTTTTCGTCGAACCAGCCCATCATACAGGTGGCCAAGCCGAGGTCGGCGGCCTGCAGGCAAAAGTGGGCGGCGGCGATGCCGATGTCGATAAGGGGAAATTCCCGCCGCTGAATCCATGCTCCCATGCGCACGGTCCATTTCGGCTTTTCTACCACCAACACGGCCATGATCGGAGCCTGAGTGGCGAACTTGTTGAGACCGAAGGCTTTGCTGCAGGTGGCTTGGGCCACCTTGTCTTTCAGTGCCGGAGCGTCGACCATGAGCAGTGTCCAGGGCTGGGCATTGCACGCCGATGGCGCCAGTCGTACGGCTTCGACGAGTTTTCGCAGTTTTTCCGCTTCGACGGCTCTGTCGCTGTATTTGCGAACGCTCTGGCGGTTGTGGATCAGTTGCGAAAAGTTCATGCTGCGCTCCTGCGTAACGGTTTCTGCAGAACTCATGAGCGGCCGCCCCAGACCGGATCTTCTTCGTACTGCCGCCGTATGCGCTCCTCAGGACACTGTTCGTAAAAGGTTTCTTCATCAAAACCGAAACGGTAATGGCGAATATAGTCGAGCAGTAATCGATAAGCCTCGTTCAATTCCCGGATGGCATCATCCCTGCCGTTGTTTCCGGCATCCGGATGATAACGTTTGGCGAGTTCCCGATGCCGGGTCTTGATCTCCTGCAAAGAGGCCTGCTCCCCAAGGCCGAACACCTTCAGTGCCTGTTGCAACTCATCGTAGGTCATGGCTGACGATTCTCCCGGATGTCCTTTGACAGATACGTTCTTTCGCCTGTTATCATTCGCATCGGCAGATGCTTCCGATCATAGCATGGAAAAGGAGCGTTGTGTCTTGGATGGGTATGTCCTTTTTTTTTAAGGGGCTGTTTTTCTTGCCAAGTTTTGTTTTTGGAGTAGAGCAAACCAGTAGCATACGGCCTTTTTTCGAGGGAAAATTTATTAGATTGCTTGCCTGGCTTTGACTAATTTTGTAAAAAATACAAATAAAATAGGTAGGAAACCCGGCTTGGAAATGCTTTTTCAACAACCCCGGGTGCAAAAGAAAAGTTATAAAAACCTGTCCATGTGAACGTCGGGAGCGCCGAGGATGTCGCATAAATTTAAAAAAATAAAAAACGTGCGGAGTTTTGGCGAGGATCCTCGTGTGTTGCTGCACAAGTTTCTGTTGATCGGTCTGCTTTGCGTTTCCGTGTTGCTGGCACTGACAACTTATGCTGTTTATCGGGTTTATAATTGGCGCCTTCTGGAAAGTACCCACGCGGAAGCGCAAGCCATCTGCCAGGTCTTGTTCGTCAAGGAAAAAAAGCACATTCTGCAGATAGACGATAAGGAACAAGCCCGCTTGTTTCTGCCGGATAGCGAGCGAGACGGTTTCCGTAAGCGCCTGCGCAAATATCTGAAGCCTTTGTCGGTCGATAAGGTTCGAATCTGGGATTTGAGCCATCAGGTTATCAATGATGGCAATGACGATAAAGACGCCCGGTCCGTGGCTCGCTCCGGTGCTCTTAAGGAGGCTCTTGCCGGGAGAACTTTCACCAGGGTGGAAGAAAACACGATCAATGCTGCCTTGGCAGAATCGTCTCGGGGAGTTCGAAAACAGGTAGTCAGTTATCTGCCGATCTGGGGACGAAACAAAGAGGTTTTGGGAGCGATCGAGATAAGACGGAATCTCGACAATTTCCGGTACGAAATGCGACGCGGAATGATTTTTTTCACGTTGCTGCTGGGAACGGCTTTGTTTGTTTTGTTTGGCTGTGTTTATGCATTGGTCAAAAGGGGGGTGGAACGTCTACTCCAGGCTCAGAAGGACCTGCACGTACTTGCAACGACCGACCCCCTGACCGGTGTTTATAACCGCCGTGAGGTACTGACCCGGGCCGAAGAATGGTTTTCCCAATGGCAGGGGGGCGATGGTAGCAACGGTTCTGGACAGCTGGGCATTCTGATGCTTGACGTTGATGATTTCAAGTCCATCAATGATGCCTATGGCCATCCCGTGGGCGATCAGGTATTGCGGGAATTGGCGTCGCGCATTCAATCGGTGTTGCGTCCTGACGACGCCGTGGGTCGTTTCGGCGGCGAAGAATTTCTGGTGATTTTGGCCGATGCGCATCCCAGGCAGGTTCAGCACATCGCCGAGCGGTTGTGCGAGGCAGTT
>JASKKK010000056.1 GCA_030154185.1 Desulfuromonadales bacterium | reverse complement strand
TGTCAAGAAATCCTTGACAGTCGCTTCCTGGTTCAGTTCCCGCTCATCAATGATGTTCCTGATATGGCGGCTGATGTTCTGCTTGGTGGTCTGAAACAGGTCGGCCATCATCTGCTGAGTCAGCCAGATGGTTTCGTGCTCCAGTCGCACCTCCAACTTCACCCGGCCATCCTCGGTTCTGTAGACCAGGAATTCCCCTTTTGCCGGAAACTCATCGCTCATGACCTAACCTCTTATTATCCGCAGATGACGCAGATTTCCGCAGATTATGAACAAGTCTTTTGTGTTGAAGTTTCTTTGATCCAAAATTGATCAACAGGCCCCGCTGCAATCCGGAAGTTTTCAGATAATCGCAATGCTCAGCCATAGCCGCACCGATAATGGCATAGGTCTCCTTGTCGCAACCATCTTCCCGGCGCCGGGAAAATGGTCCCCTGTTACCCAAATGCAAACCTGTCCGATGGGCCGTTCAACGCTCGATCTCCTTAAGCTTCTCCGCCATCTTCGCCCGCACCTCGGCCAGCTCCTTTTCCAATTGATCGATCTCCCGCTGCACCGCGTCGATATCGATCTCCTCCTCTTCTTCGAAGGTGTCGACATAGCGGGGAATATTGAGATTGAAATCGTTCTCCGCTATCTCATCGAAGGATGCGACATGGGAATACTTGTCAACCACCTCCCTCTTCTCGTAGGTCGAGACGATCTTCGCCACATGCTCTTCGAGCAGGTTATTCTGATTCTTCCCGGACTGGAATTCGCGACTGGCATCGATAAAAACGACATCCCTGCGATCCTGATTCGCGCCACCCTTTTCGCGACTGCGATCGAAAACCAGAATCGCCACCGGAATCGAGGTGGTGGGAAAAAGATTGGCGGGCAGTCCGATGACGGCATCGAGCAGGTTGTCCTCGATCAGTTTTTGGCGGATGCGCTTCTCGGCGGCGCCCCGGAAAAGCACCCCATGGGGAACGACCACGGCAACCCGGCCCTCGCCTTCGTGGGCCGATTCGATCATGTGGCTGATAAAGGCGTAATCCCCCTTGCTCTTGGGCGGCACGCCTCGCCAGAAACGGTTGAAGCGATCATGCTCGGCTTCTTCCGCTCCCCATTTGTCGAGGGAAAAGGGCGGATTAGCAACCACGATGTCGAACTTCATCAGGCGGTCGTGTTCCACCAGACCCGGACTGGTCAGGGTATTGCACCATTCGATGCGCGCGCTATCGCAACCGTGCAGGAACATATTCATGCGGGCCAGGGCCCAGGTGCTGCCGTTGGCCTCCATGCCGGACAGGGCGAAATCGTTGCTGCCCACGGCCCGCGCCGCTTCGATCAACAGACCGCCGGAGCCGCAAGCCGGGTCACAGATACGGTTTCCCGGCTTCGGTTTGGCCAATTTAGCGAGCAGTTCGGAAACCTTGTGCGGCGTGTAGAATTCCCCGGCCTTCTTACCGGCATCGGAAGCGAAGCGTTCGATGAGATAGATGTAGGTATTGCCGATCACGTCTTCGGAGACGCGACTCGGGCGCATATTGAGCTGCGGCTTGTTGAAATCCTCGAGCAACAGTTTAAGGCGGCGATTGCGGTCCTTGGTTTTGCCGAGGGTCTCGGAATTGAAATCGATGTTCCGGAACACCTCTTCGATCTTGGCTTTGTTCGCCTCTTCGATCTTGTCGAGGGCGATATTGATCAGTTCGCCGATGTTCGGTTCACTGCGCTGCTCGTACAGATCGTAAAAGCTGGTGCCCTTGGGCAGCACGAACCGCTCCCGCTTGAGCTTACGGAGAATGCGCTCCTCGTCGTCTCCATACTGCTTTTGGTACTCGTCGTAGTGATCCGACCACACATCGGAGATGTATTTCAAAAACAACATCACCAGGATGTAGTCCTTATACTGTGCCGGGTCCACCACCCCCCGGAAGGTATCGCAAGCCGCCCAGGCGGCATTATTGACGTCACTCTGAGAAATCTTCGCCATGCTTCTGTTACTCCCTCTCACCCTCTTTTCGCCGCTTGATAGCAAACGGCCTGCACCAGTTGTTCGCGTTTTGTCGCCAGCTGCATCAGCAGCCCCTGCTCCTGCTGCTGTAAGCCGATAAGATCACAGATTTTTCGTTGTACGTCCAGGGGCGGCACCGGCACCTCCAGATCGCCGAAGGCTTTCTTGGAGATATAAGAAATATTGGTTCCCATCGTCCGACTTTTAATTTCCTCTTGCGTTACCGGCTGATTGAGGGCCCAGGCCAAATATCCGGGCAGAACGCCCTTCCTTTCAGACCGAACCACGAAGAAGTTGCCCCCCGCAAGAGTATGGGCTGGCACACCCTCCAAAACGTAGGCGGTATTGTACCTGCCCCGCGCCGAAAATAACACATCTCCTTCCTGCACCTGATAACGTTCGGGATCCCGGTCCGGGATAATCCACGACAAACTGTCAAAATCAATTGACCCATCATCCTGAAAATCCTTGATCTGAATGAGACGATGGGTGTTATCAGCATCATGTTCGATACGGCCCTTAGGCTGGTAGCCGACCCATATTTCAGAGATTTTTTTTATCTTTGCTTTCAACTCTATCCCCATTGCGAAAGGGGCCCGCGCCAAACCGCACGGGCCCCTTTGTTATTATTGGCGAGTGTTGGAAGTAATCTTGTAGGCGTACACGAACCGCGATGCCGCACTACCGCCGCCATCGCCCCCCTTGCAGCCCTGGCGGAGGAAATAATCTTCCACCTGACGCGCCACAACATCGCTGGCACACTCCCGGTAAATCCAGGACCCGGGATTCGCGGTAACGTTGTGATCGACAAAGAGCCTGTTCCGAGGATCCTTGGCAATCCCCACGTACCATCCAGACAAAACTCCACCGTGTTGGGACATATAGGTACCGATATCACTTGCCGCTTGCTGACCTGTCATGTTCATTTCTCCTGTTCATCGATTGGTTTGATTTCGATTTCGCCTATTGCACAACCAGACCAACTATCTCCCTGCAGACCTCCTTTCTTGGTTGCGTCCGGGAGTTGACAGAAGAACGTCCAACAGGTAATTTGAACTCGGGTGTGAAACCTGTCTCGGTTCAGCCATCAAAGCACGGACCGGGATCGGCCCTGCGTTGCCGCGCAGGGCCTTTTTATTTCTATAGTCACACTACTGCCTGCAAACCTACCGACAAAACCAAAAGATGTCAAGATAATTTTCTGTACAGTGCCTACAGATTTTATTTTAGACGCCATAGAAGCAATCACAGCATTGTGAAGGCAGGCGCAGGCCCACCAATAAAATACCCCCTGATGCCCTTTCGGGGAGAGCTCAAAGGCTCTTTCATCAGGGGGCTTATTATACTACCCTTGGCTGTGTATTTCTAAGTGCAATCCAAGATTTTGCTTGGAGGACAAATGTCAAATGATCACCACACAGCCAGATCCAGTCCTCGCAAATTGGTATCCGACAGGATGCGCCAAGATTCTTCCTGGTGTCCCTTCACGGCCTCTTGAAAACGGTACCAAGGAACCTGCCTGTAATTCTGCCGATCTTTCCATGTGTATTCATCGGTAAGCGGATCCCACCGTGCCAGGGTAAAGTCCCCCCGATCCCGCAACCCACGAACATTTTCGTTAATGGCCTCTTCAAGCCACAAATCCCCGTCATACTGCTCCAATTCCCGTCCACCGTATTCTGCTTGTTCGCTGAGCCGCCGATAGCGAGCAATTCGCTCTTCATTAAAACTGTTGCTCTGGTCCCTGTCGCCAATCGCCCAATCCAGGTCTTGCCGTAATCCTGCTGCCTTTTCGTCCACTGCGCTGTCACCGGACGCAGAGTCTGTATATCGCATCAATTTTCGCAACATTTTCTCGGCCGCATCCAAAAAGGTTGCCTTGTTATCGACTCGCTCCTTGCAAAGACGCCTGTCCTGCCAAACCAGGCCCGGCCAGTCCGGATTATGCCCGGCATCGGCATGGCCAATGTTCGGAGCAACCTGGTCAAGAGGATCGTCCATGGCGTTGAATGGCTCGTAATAGCCGACGAAATTCTGATGCGCCCAAGTGTCGGCATAGGCATGACAGGCCACACCGATACGATAAAGATCCTCCGTCGCCAAAGCAGCGTCGAAAATCCGGTTGGCGTTTTCACTGTCAGGAGTCGTGTTTAGCCAATGCATCTTTCCATCCTTGCGCCAAGCCGTAGGGCTTCCAGGATCGCCGGGGATGAAATGGAACAGCGGGTAGATCCGGAACAACTTGGCCTTGGGCTTGAGGATGTTCATGGTCTGGCTGATGTAGTTGCGGTAAGCCGACGCCCTACCTTTATCGATTTCCAGTATCATGTCGTTGTCATCGACATACTGGCAGGCATAGGCGATGGTAAAGGCATCCTCGGGCCCGAAACCAGCCTTCGCGGCAACAAGATACGTCATGTAATAATGAAACTCGACATCCATTTTTCACCCCCGGCTTGTGTTTTTCAGGCCAGCTTGCTCAGCAAAGACAGAACGATTCCGCTGAATTCCTCGGCATTACTCACGATCCGGTTGATCTTGGTATTTCGGTCTTCGGCGGATTTCACAACCCTCATCAGTTCTTGCAGCCTTTTCACATCCGCAGGTTCAGGAAAAAGCTCCATGATATCCTGGTCGGTCAGGCTGCTAACCGAGGAAATTTTCGAAGCCAGCTTCTCGTCGGTTTTATCGGCGGCCTGCTCAATGGCCCCATCCACGTCGATACTATCCCAATCAAGTGCCATCTTTCGTCTCCTTTTAATTTTTCAATTTCCCAAACACCTCGGAAACTTTATCCAGATATTTCTCCACCCGTTTCTGTTTGTCAGGCAACTCCCTGGCTTTATCGACCAGCGAACCAACGGCCGAATCCACCTTGTCAACCACATTCGCAACCTGCTGGTCCTTTACTCCCACCATTTCGAGGTATCGCCTCCTGTTCTCGTCCACTTTGGCAGCGGAGGCCAAGAAACTGGTGATGCTGTTGTTGATCGCCCTTGATTGCTGGTACTCATCTCGTAAATGTTGCTCGATCAGCCTTTCGGCGTCATCCAAAGGCTTGATCAACTCCATCCTTTTGGAATTGATTCTGGACTGGAGTTTGGGGCCAAGGCGGACGATGAATTCGAGTCGGTCTTGTTTGTTGCCGCTTCGAACTATCTCAGCCCATACTCTTTCGATGGCCGGATTGGCAAAAAACTGTTCGGCAAACTCGGGAACCCACTCTTCCTCGATGAATTCATCAATTTGATTTCGTTTTTCATCGAAAAATTTGTGAAGCAGGTTAAAATGGGCCTCTTCGAGAGATGAAATCCGATTGCCCAATTCGGCTGACAATTCAGGTGCCTCACCGGGGATCGTGGCGCAACCAGCCAGGAGAAAAATAATTACTCCGAGAACAAGAGTGGAGCTTCCTGATTTCCGAATGAACGAGAGCATGCTTTTCCCTCCTTTTCTAAGTTTTCTTATCCTGGGGCAGGATTCTACATGCACACCCCGGACATCTAGTGTCCACCGTCCAATTTTTTTAAAAAAACCTATCGGCCCGCTCACCCTTGTGCCAGGACATAAATTTCGGCCATTCTACTGATCTCCTCGGCAATTTCCTGCCGCAGATCTTCGGGCCCCACTACCTCAACATCTGCCCCAAATTGTAGGATTTTCAGCTTAACCTCTCGAAAGTCCGCCACGGGAAAAGTCATTTCGATACTTCCGTCCGGCTGCTCGGTCATTTTTTGCTCCGGGTGCCAGACCTGCTCCCGAATCCAGCGTGCGCGAAATGGAGTGAAGAGCAAGGTGACGGGGATCTTTTCCTTCCCTTGAAAGATGCCGTAGGCCCCTTCGAGTTCATGCTGCCACTCTTTTTTGTGGCGCGAAACGAAGGATTCTCTCGCCACCGCTGGATCTGTCATACGGGATAGGTAAAATTTGCGCCAACCGAGCTTGGCTCGGCAGAAGGCTATCAGAACCCAACTGCCATTGTAATGTTGCAGATGATGTGGTTCGACGAGCCGTTTTACGGCCAGCCCGGTACGGGGGGAGGTGTAGATAAAATTAAGAAGTCTCTTCTGCAAAAGGGCGTCGACAGCAGTTCGAAAAATGTTGGCTTGTGTCGGGGCGAAGCCGTTCCAAGTGGCGGAGAAGGCTTCTTTCATGCGAGTTTCCGGCAACCCCAAGTCGCCGAGCCTGGTGAATAGCTTTTGGCCGAATGAAGAGATGGCGTCACTGATAATGCCGCCGGCGCTGTGCGAGAGGAGATTTTGAGCCAAGAGGACGGCAAGTAACTCTTCTTGAGAGACCAGAAGGTGAGGAAGTTCGAAACTCTGATCGGTGTAATAAAATCCCTTACGGGAAGCATCATACTCTAGTGGAGCGTGGAACCGATCACGCATAAACTCTATGCTGCGCCGTGCGGTCCTGGTGGAAAGTTCGAATTGTCTAGCCAAACTTGTAGCGTTGGGATAGTTCCCAGCACGAACTTGTGCATGAAACCAGTAAAACCGTTCCATTGTCAGCTGTTCTCCCATGCTGTCCTCCTAGTGAAAGCACCAATAAAGACCTCTTTTTATTGATCCATTCGATGGTCTATAATTTAATTTTGTATCGTTAATTTAGTTTTGGCTAATCCTTCACCCTTTCATTTTTGACAAGATAAAAAAAACCGCTAAGCCCTCAGGGGCCCCAGTGGTTTCCTTATCGATTCGGTTATGTTCTTTACCCCGCACAAAATCCTCCAAATTTCAAATAATGAAAGCACACATGAATAAAAATGAATTTCTATCAAATTAGTTCCATAGACTCTTATCGTCAAGGTTTCTAATGATATTTTTCATTTCTAAGAAGAAAATAAACGAAAACTCGCAGGGGAAAACATTTTGGAAAGAACAGAAGAGATAAAAAAAGAGGAGAATGATTGTTACCTTAGACATCTGTACTACATAAAATAAATACCAGGCTCAAAGACCTATCCACACACAAAGCCGCTAAAGCGCAAAGGAAATAAAAAACTTCAAAATCACATGATCGAATACAGGACGAAATTTACATCACACCATTGTGCCACAGCATAAGAATGATGATTGATCAATTCTCCACGCCCTGAAATCTTCTCTAAGCACAGCGAACGGGCATGGGACCCTTTACCCAACCTACAACGAATTGAGAAACTCGTAATACTCCTGAATGGCGCGAAAAGATTCCACAGTGATCAGGTAAAAGACCCAACTGAGCAGAAGGATACCGATGGTGAGTCCGATTTTCCAGCCCGGGGCCAATTTGGGCCGCCACCAGATCAGGGGCAGCGCCAGCGGGCCGACACAGCCGAGGGCTATCACGATTGTGGAGGTGCGGAAATACCAGGGCAGCGCTGCAGCAGCCAGGCGCGGGTTTTTGGAGACCTGCAGAAACTCGCCGCAGTGCTTGCACTTGATGGCGGCATCCTGGATATCTTCGGCGCAGAAGGGACACTTTTTCATCGATCGGCTCCCGTGGAGTGTGAATGGTTTCGTCGGGCCGCGGTTTCGCTATTCGACCGCACCGGCGACCTCCCCCTGCTCCATCGCCTGCCTTGACCGCCGGGCCTCCTCCTCCAGATCGTCGTAGGGCTGATCGAGGCATTGAGCCACGGCGCTTTGGAACGCCTCGAACCCAAGCCTATCGATGGTCCTGGCGAGGCGTTCATTCGGTTCGGCCAAGTCGCGGTAGGAGCGTAGCACCGCCGCCAGGTACTGGACCACCTGGTCGGCTTCGACCGGTCCAGCAAGCTGTTGGGCGGTGACCGGGGCGAAACCCATCTTGCCGCCGACGAAGATCTTCCACCCTTTGGTCACGGCATGGACGCCGAACTCGGCAAGGCGGGTGTTGGCGCAGCAGTTGGGGCAGCCGGAGAGCGCGATCTTGAATTTCTGCGGTGTGGGCAGGGCGCGAAAGGTTTCTTCGAGTTTTGCCACCAGGTTGAAGGTGCGCTGCAGGCCGAAGGGGGAGAAATCGGCACCGGGGCAACACTTGACGTGAAACACGTCGCGCCCCACGGAGCGGACCTGGAAGCCGGCATCGAGCACCGCCTGCCGGGCCTGGTCAAAGTCCTGCCGCTTGATGCCGAGCAGTATCATGCTCTGGGCCGTCGACATGTGGCCGACACTGGCGTAGCGGTCCACGATATCGGCCAGGGTGTGCAGCTGATCGGCGGTGAAGCAGGCGGTAGGCACGCCGACGGACAGGGCGTAATGGCCGTCGCGCTGTTTGCCGAGGCAGCGGGAGCCTTCGCGTTTTTTGCGCTCCACGGTGGCTTTGCGCAGTGCGACGTCGAGTTGGGCTGAGGTATCCATGAATCTGTTCCGTTCCTTTCCACTTGCCGGGGGTGCTGCTCCGGCCTGAAAACAAAAAACGCCCGTACCCTAAAGGCATCAGGCGGCGTCATCCCTTGATTTGATTGCGTTTCCGACCTGGCACTCCACCCTCCGGGCATCAAAGATCAAGGCCCACAAAATACCCTGCCCCCAACGGAATGTCAACGGCGGGGCCGGTCGCGCACAGAGCCAAAATCGCTCATAAAAACCAAACTCCAAAACCATCTTATCTCGCACAAAGCCACGGAGACGGCAAGATCATCGAGTTTCTCTGGATGTTTTGCCCCCTCTTGGCGGCTGAATGGCTTGAGTGAACAAAGCGAACGGGCCCGAGGCGATTTTAGCCGGCATTTCGATGCTTATTATGGGAAAATAATCTGCACAAACTGGACAGACAGGTCTGTCTGGCTGTATGCTGAACACATGAAAACACAACAAACCGACATAACGCCGCGCGAACGGATCCTGAGAACGGCCGCCGAGCTGTTTTACCATCAGGGCTATCGGGCGACCGGCATCAACGAGGTGATTGCCAGATCCGGGGTGGCCAAGGCCACCTTTTACAACAACTTTCCGAGCAAGGACGATCTTTGCCTGGCCTACCTGCAGGATCGCAACACCTCGGAATACGAAGCCATCGTCGCCTCGGTGCACGACCACGATACGCCCCGGCAGCGGTTCATGGCGGTCATGCAATCCCTGCAGCCCTGGCTCGAGGCCAACCGCTTGCGCGGCTGCGCCTTTCTCCACATGGTGGCCGAAGTGCCCGACCCCGGCCACATGCTGCGCGAGGAAGGCATCAAGCATTACCAAAGCCTGCGGCAGTTTATCCGCGGCCTGGCCGAGGACCTGATCGCTTCCGATCCCGAAGCCTACGGCAGATTGAACGCCGACATCCTTACAGACGACTATCTGGTGATTCTGGGCGGAGCGATCGCCATGACCGAAATCTACCAGGATCTCTGGCCGGTCGCACAGGCGGTGGTGTTGATCGAACGTCTCATCGCATCAGAAAGTCATGTACCCGAGAACCGACAGACCTGTCTGTCTCCATGAAGGAGAAAGATCATGACGACCAAAACGGAAACCAAGGTCATCAACGGCGTGAACGTGACCATGCTGTTTGAAACCATCGAAGCCATCAAGGACAATCCCGAAATATCCAAATTCAAGTTCCGCGCGACCAATACCTGGCAGGACGGCACCTACAACCGTGCCACGGTCAAGGATTTCTACGGGGCGCTACAGGAAGACGACACCCGCGCACCGCTGCATTTCGAGATCGACGAGCCGCCCGTCCTGCTCGGCAACAACCAGGGTGCCAACCCGGTCGAATACCTGCTGGTCGGCCTGTCCGGCTGTCTGACGACCTCCATGGTCGCCCATGCCGCCGCCAGGGGGATCAAGCTGAAAGGGGTGCAGTCCCGCCTGGAAGGCGAACTGGACGTGCAGGGGTTCCTCGGCTTGTCCGAAACCATTCCGGTGGGTTACAAAAATATCCGTGTCAGCTTCAAGATCGATGCGGATATCACGGATCGGGAAAAAGAGGAGTTGATCGAAATGGCGCAGAAGTACTCGCCGGTATTCAACAGCGTCGCCAAGCCGGTGCCGGTCCATGTCGAACTGGATAAATCCTGACGGCCGCGACAGCCATTTTGAGAGACAACAAAGGGCGCCCGATAACGGACGCCCTTTGTGCTTGGCAAACCAACAACGATGGTGGCCCATCCCGTCAGGGACCTTCCCGATCGTCGTCCGGCAAGGCGCGTATCCGCCCAACCGGCTGCAGGCATACGGGGATACCCTCCAGGGATTTGCCGATCGCAGCTTGCAGGGTGGTTGTCTGCCCTTCGACATAGACCTTGATGCCGGGTCTGTCCCGGCAGATCCCCAGCGCGGTTCCCACCACGCCGGGGATGGCCATGAGCCGCTCTGTGTGTCTTGCGAGCACCTCTTCGATGTTCTTTTCCCGAGATGAAGTCATTCCGGTGTCTTCCTCACCCCTCCCCCGCCCTTCGCAAAATGCCGGACAGGGGATATACAGGATAGATAATATCAGCATCGCCGGGATCATCAGCGATCGGCACAGGCTATTCACCGTCGATGGTCACGGAGAATCGCTCCAGAATCGGATCGATGGGCGAGGCGATGGTCACCAGCGAACTGCCGGCAAACAGCAGACCGACCGGCTTGCGATCATCGCCTTTGTACCGGCCCTTGCCGTCCACCACGATCAGCGAGCCCGAATCGCCGCCGCTGCTGAAGCCGGCCGGCTCGATAACCAGCTGATCGACATAGCGAGCGGTGCCGTGACCATAGGACACATTCACCATAGCATGGATGGCGGTGATCCGGCCTTTGGTCAAGCCGGTGGTCCGTCCGTATTTTTTGACGTTCTGGTTGATGACGGCCTCGACGGTGGTCGAGCGGGGAATGCCGTAGCCGTCGCAGGGGGTGGATCGGCCGAGGGATGCGGACGAGGACAGGGCGATGGCGGCATCCATCCGGTTGCCGGCGGTGGTGGAAAACACGATCGGTTCATAGTCGGTCAGATAACCGATGCCGTCGCCGGGTTCGGCCCCGCCGTCATAGGCTCCGGGCTGCAGCACGCTGTCTCCGAAGGCGCCTTGATTTTCATCCGCATACACGTGGTTGTTGCTGAGGGCATAGACATTGCCGCCGTCGGTGACCCGCACGCCGATGGTCCCGGCGGTGATCGCAGGATGGCCGGTCGAAACACCGATGGGAACAGGACGCGAAAAGCGTCCGGTCGGATCGCCACTGCACTGGTCACTGCTGCTGCCGTCATCGGCGGGTGCGCCGGGAATACCGCCCTTGGCGCGGAAAACGATCTTGCCCGTAACCCTTACCATCACCGGGATGCCTTCCAGAACAGCGGGAATCTGTGCTCCCCTTGCGGCATCGAAGGATTCGACCAGCAGCAGAATGCCCGGGCGACCATCCGCGGCCATGCCGGTGGCTACACCAACGACACCGGGTTTGGACAACAGTCCGGGGGCATGGCGATCCTGGGTCTTCATCACCGCCTGAACCTGCGGTTGACTCCGGTCCAGAGCCGGTTCCGGCAGACCTTCGCCGGGAATCACCACCGCCGACGCCATTCCGGCGCCGAACAACAACACCGCCAGCAACAAAAGCCCCAGCCAGGATTTTACACTCCTACCCATCTCGATAGTCATGGCATGCCTCCTTTACATCTTTCACAGAATTGAAGGAACACTCCCCCCTCCTCTGCGAACGTTCCACGGTTTTCCATCATGGCGAAAACCGTTGCCGAAAATCGGCGGATATGTAAAAAGCATACCTGACCGGGGACCGGGGGCAATGGCCACCAAGCTCTGAAAAATTGTTATTTTTCTATAACTTGCACCATTTAATGGCACCCTTCTCCCGGTTTCGCCCAGAAGGCTACCCCCCTATCCAAATGCCCGTCATATCTGTTATGGTAACAGGCGAAACAAAATTTTCCCGGGGCACCCCATGCCCCTGATCGCGACAAGGAGACATCAAACGTGCTTGCCGAAGAAATGCTAGCCCTGGACTGCCCGTATTGCGGTGCCACCATTTATCAACCGATCAGCTGGTTCAAACAGACCTACTCCACCTGTCCCGCCTGCGACGGAGGTCTGGCGGCCGGTCAGTTTGAAAAGACCATAACCGACCTGGAACAGGCCATGGACGAGAATGTCGTTGAAATGATTTTCGGGAAGCCGCAAAGCGGTTGCTGCGGCAATCATTGAGGGTCTCTGTTACCTCTGTGGTCCTGAACGAGCCGCTTAAATCGCGATACCCGCACACCAACCGGGCCGCCTCAGATGCATGAGGCGGCCCGGTTTTTTCTAAGTGGTCCATTCGAAAACGATGCATGGGCACAGCGTAGTTTTCATGTGGGAAACTAAGTGGAAAACGGTCCCCGGCTTTGATCATTGCGGTCGAGGCAACCCGAGGTTTAAACGGGGATGGCGACGCAGAATTTTATTCGGGACTCCCCTGCAACACCTGACCGATTGGATGTTAAAATAAAGGTATTGGATAGGTATATGGACTGACAACCCGACAAAGCCACACCATCGCTGGCCCGTTTTTTTCACGAGAGCTCGCTGCGAAACCGACAAACATGCCTCAGATCAAGCCAGACGCAAGAACCGAACATGGCTCGAAATGGCATATCATTGACGGTCGCAGCGGAAACTTTCATAAAGAATGCGGGACAGGAGGTACGGAAAGCAACGGGTCCGCATAAAACCACAGACAGCGGATGGCCGAGCTGCCGAAGGACATGAGTCCAACCTGCAGCCTCGGCTTTTTTACATTTGAGCATCGTAGAACAGGGAGGACAAAAACCTTTTGCAGAAAAAGGAGAAGAGCCATGAAAGCACTGACTTACCTGTTTATCCTCGTCGCCACCCTGGGGTTGACCCTGACGTTTTCCGCCTGCCAGAAAGAGGGGCCGGCTGAAAAAGCCGGAGAAGAGATCGATCAGACGATGGATGAAGCCGGAGAAACCCTCGATGAAACCATGGAAAACATGCAGGACATGATGGATAACGCCGTTGAGGATACCAAGGACATGAAGGAAGCAACGGAGTAAACGCAGTTACCGATGGCGTTCGCCATCGAACGAAAAGGGCGGATCGGCGGAAGCTGACCGCCCTTCTCTTTGAGATGGGTGTTTTCGGCTGTATTTGATGATGCTTTCGCAAAAAACATGAAAGATGCGGCCCCGATCGCCCGAGGCAGGAAAGCCCTCAGGGACAGCGGCGCAGGCCGAAACCGAGAGCGCTTCGGCCCGGGCGCATTGCCGATTGCATGGCATCAATCCGGATCGCGCCGCTCGATGCGCTCGGTTTTTTCCGGGGTCAGCGAAATGGTGTCGCTATCATCCGAGAGCAGCATTTCGACTCCGGAAGCGCGGTACTCCTCAGCCTCCTCGAGGGGGAGATGAAGGACGCACTTGTCGCATTGGCGGTCGCAGAAAATCGGCTCATAGCTGTCCGGTTCCTTGTAGGTGGTGATAACCCCTTCGAAATTGCGCAGGACAACCTTGTTGGTGGACAAGGAGATCAGATAGTTTGGATTCAGGGGGATTTTGCCACCGCCGCCGGGTGCGTCGACGACATAGGTGGGAACAGCCAGGCCGCTGGTATGGCCGATGAGACTCTCCATGATTTCCATCCCCTTTCCGATCGGGGTCCGGAAATGTGCCAGACCTTCGGTCAGGTCGCATTGGAAGAGGTAATAGGGGCGTACCCGGTTTTCCAGCAGCCTGTGAAACAACGCCTTGATGATGCGGGGGCAGTCGTTGACCCCGGCCATCAGCACCGTCTGGTTGCCCAGTGGGATACCGGCATCCGCCAGCTTGGCCAGGGCTTCGCGTGAAGAGGCGGTGATTTCCCGGGGGTGATTGAAGTGGGTGTTGAAATACAGGGGATGGTGTTTTTTCAACATGGCCACCAACTGGTCGGTGATCCGGTAGGGCAGCACCACCGGCGTTCGGCTGCCGATACGCACAATCTGGACATGCGGTATTTTTTGCACCTCGGTCAAAATCCAATCGAGATGGTCGTCGGAAAGCAGCAGAGGATCGCCGCCGGAAAGCAGCACATCCCGAACCTGAGGGGTATCACGCAAGTAGGCCAGACCTTGCTCGATGATTTCCGGACTCGGTATGCAGTCGACATCCCCGACCTTGCGTTTGCGGGTACAGTGACGACAGTACATGGAGCAGACGTTGCTGACCAAAAACAGCACCCGGTCCGGGTAGCGATGGACGATGCCCGGCACGGGGCTGTCGTGGTCCTCGGCCAGGGGATCGCTCATCTCCCGCCGTTCCAGAATAAGTTCGGCCGGGTGCGGAAAGGCCTGTTTGTAAATGGGGTCATTGCGGAAATCATCCACATTGATGAGGGAAAGGTAATACGGCGTGATGGAGAGGGGAAACTTTTCGAGGGTTTTCAAAAGCTTTTCGCGTTCATCGTCCGGGTAACGAATGCCGAGCAGTTTTTCCAGGGTTTCGATATCCCGGATGGAATGCTTGAGCTGCCATTGCCAATCGGTCCACCGCTCCAGACCGGCGTCATGCGGAGCAATTTTTTTTGCGAGCTTACGTTGCGAAGGAGTCTGTTTTGACATGTTGTTTCTCCTATTCATTCGGAAAAACCGGGAGGGACCGAATTCGCCCTATTTTCGGCAAACATGAGTCTCTGCCCCGGCGGAGTCACTGGCAGTAGATTTTCATCGAGGGGATTAACCCAATTTTTTATGCCAGACGTTCATACTTTCCAGATGGCCGGAGATGTTGGTGTTGTTGGTCAGGGTACCGTCGAAATGGTATCCCTTTTGGGCAAAGGTGATGTTCATGCCAAAAGAATAGGCCCTGGCAATCGTAAAGGCGGTGCGTATGCCTGCGGCATGCATAGCCTTTTCCATGGTATCGAGCAGACAGCCGGCCAGCCCCTGACCGCGGCATTCGACACGGGTGGCGAAGTCGGTCATCTCTGCGGCTTTGGCGTCAGCATCGCAGTCCGCCGAGGCAAGTGCCAGTAGTCGGCCTTCCTGCCAGATGCCGAAATAAACCACGCTTTTTGTCATGGTGGTTTTGAGATATGCGGGATCGTGGATGGGAAAGGGATAGGTGGCAAAGACCTCCCGGTACAACCCGGCCATTTCCTCCACATCCTGTTCTTCGGCCCGTCTGCAAAGTTTGGCCTCGTGCCGTTTCGACGCGCCGCCATGCGCCCCTTTCTCCTGTGCGGTCCGAATAATTTCCTCAACCAGTTCGGGCCTGCGTTCCTCCTGCCGTTGGCGGCAAAAATATTTCCCCATGAATAGAGCCGTTTCCTTCCCGGCGTAAAATCCCGGGATGCTGGCTTCGACCGCATAATCGTGCTCGAGAAACAAGTTCTTGGCCGAAAGCGGTACCTTGGCGAAAATTTTGGTATATCCCCTGCTCAAAGCCAGATCGTCCAGATAGGGGATAATCCGGACGCTATCGTCGGCATGAAGCGTCATCAGATAGACGCGGTTGTTGTGCCGACCATGCTGGAACACGGATTTTCCGAAAGTCTCTATCTTGTCAATCATGATCATGACGCTCCAAACGCATGTAAACTGAAACCTTCATGCCTCCCACAAAGTCGCCAGGATACCCGTAATACCCAAACCTCGTTTGCGAAGCTTCCCTGTACCTTTGTAACTTTGAGCGTATCAAACAGGGAGAGCTTTTCGTCAGCGGTGTCCCTTTGGCCCGATACACTCGGACTGCTCCGCCGCTTGGCGGGCCTCTTTCGCCGCGGCGGCCAGATCGTCATAAGGCATGTCAAGATACTGCGATACGGACTCTTTGAAGGCTTCCAGGCCGATACGCTCTATGGTCCTCGAAAGTCGCTCATCGGGTTTGGCCAAGCCCTGATAACCCCGCAGCACCGCCGCCAGGTACCGGGGTACATCGTCGGACGAAACCGAAGAGGCGAATTCCCTGGCGATGGCCGGTGTGTTGCCCATCTTGCCACCGATAAAAATCTTCCAGCCGTCGACCGTGCCGTGAATGCCGAAATCGTTGAGTTTCGTGTTGGCGCAGCAGTTGGGGCAGCCGGATACGCTGATCTTGAATTTGACCGGGGTGGGAACGCCGCGGAAGGTTTCTTCGAGCAGGGTGGCCATGGGAAAAGTGCGCTGCAGTCCGAAGGGCGAGAAATCGGCGCCGGGGCAGCATTTTACCTGGCGCACGTCCCGACCGATGGACCGCACCTGAAAGCCGGCATCCATGACGGCCTGTCTCGCCCGGTAAAAATCCTCTTCCTTTATACCGACGATGATCATGCTCTGCGCCGTCGAAAAATGCCCCACGGCGGCATATTTTTCCACCACGTCGGCCAGACTGCGAAGCTGGGCGGGCGAAAAACAGGCCGTAGGCATCCCCACCGAAAGAGCGTAGTTTCCGTCGCGCTGTCTGCCGAGGCACCTGTATCCGCCGTGTTTTTTCCGTTCGACCGTCGCCTTGCGCAAATCGGCGTCGAGTTGTGCGGAAGTATCCATCCTTTCTCTCCTTTCGGGTTGGGTTTCTTTTTACAACTCCTCTACAAATAATAACGGGTTTTGAGGTCCTTGCAGAAAGTACGCAGCCCCGTGAAGTGTGAACGGAAGATAAAAAAACAACCTGTCGCATGTGTTTGGAGCTCATGCGACAGGCGATAGACCTCCGGAAATGCCGGCCCGTCAGTCAAACGGTTGTTCGTCCTTGCAACCACTTATGCCCTCCGGGCTCCCTTCAGGCGTCCCGCTCCAGGGCGGGCTGGCACACCGGAGGCCCTTTCCGGGCACTTTCTTCAAGTGTTGGCGAACGCCATTTGCCGGCATCGGCACCCCAGAGGCACCGCGATCTCTTCTTTCACCTTTATTTTAGCATGGTTATGATGCGTATCGGATTTTTTAAGATGTGCTGGGAAAACCTCTCTGCTCGAACAAGGCCACATCGTCACTGAAATTTACAGTCCTATACGGTTAAGAGGATAATCCGGGCAATACGCTCTCAGCCAGGGCGCGAATGCGCGCGATCAAATGCCCCTTGCGACTGGCACCGACCGATCCGGCGGCATCCGCCTCGACCACCCTTAGCAGCAAAGGAAAAAGCGGATGGCGGCAGAACTGCAGTTGCCGTTTGCTCAGCCCGTGTTTGCCGATTTTTCCCCAGGAAAAATAGAAATGATGATGACGCACCAGCCAGATGACGTCGGCGGCAACGGCCTGCTTTCCCACACGCTGCATGACATCCCGCACAGCGTCGGCACCCGCTTCGGCATGTCCGCGAGCCCGCCAGCGACCGCCCTCGTAACGGGTCACGGTCGCCTTGCCCAGATCGTGCAGCAACACGGCCCAGAAGATTCGTTCGTCTTCGTCCTCTGCGACCGATTCGAGGGCCAGCAGCGTGTGAGTATAAACATCCCCTTCGCGATGATATTCCTCGGGTTGCGGAACGCCTCGCAATGCCGCAACCTCGGGCAGCAGGGTTTCGATTTCTCCACTTTTCTCCCAAACATCCAGACACCGGCGCGCCTCCCCCGCTGTTTTCGATCGCCCCATTTTTGCTCCTTGCCTTGACGGTTATCTCCATCCTGCCAATCTTCATTGCCTATCCAAACACCTGGTAGGCGTATCCATCCGGTATCTTTGCAGGTTCCACAACTATACCAACCGTCTGTCTGCTTTCTACACTTCGAGAGAAGCGAAAAACTACCTTTTTTCATATACCAGGCGTCTTGCCGATGTTGAACTACAAGCCCCAGGGATTAGAATTGAATATAGAAAGTATCCATCCGGAAACTCCGGATGGATACAGCGTAGTTTTCATATGGGAAACGAGCAATTTTTCGTTGTTGCAAGGAAATCAAGGGGTTGCGCGGAGG
>JASKKK010000055.1 GCA_030154185.1 Desulfuromonadales bacterium | reverse complement strand
AGGAAACCGGACCGTCCTGCAAACGAGCGATGAAAAACCGGACAACACAAAGCCCGCACGCAGAGCGGGAAAAAGGGTCGGGAGGACAGGGCTAGTTTTCACCCGAAAACAGCCCTTTTCCGCCGTGGTAGCGTTAACCTGCGGTCCTGCTTGTACGCCTCCGCGCAAGCCCTTGATTTCCTTTCCACGACGAAAAATTGCTTGTTTCCCCTATGAAAAACAGCCTTGTGGCCAGGACTCAAGGCTGTTTTTCGGTCCGTCCCCCCGGGGTTTGCCTGGTGATAAGAGGTTATCTGTCAGGCGATGGTGACTTCGGGGCACAGATACACATCCTGAATGGCGTTCAGCAGTTCCACCCCCTCCCGCATCGGTTTCTGGAAGGCCTTGCGGCCGCTGATCAGTCCGGTGCCGCCGGCCCGCTTGTTGATGACCGCGGTGCGCACCGCCTGGGCAAGGTCGTCCTGTCCTTTCGAGGCTCCGCCGGAATTGATCAGTCCGACCCTTCCCATGTAACAGTTGGCCACCTGGTAGCGGGTCCATTCGATGGGGTGGTCCGGTACCAGGTCACCGTAGATCGCCTTGTGGGTCTTGCCGAATTCGATAGCGGGATAGCCGCCGTTGCACTCCGGCTGTTTCTGCTTGACGATATCGGCCTGCAGGGTCACGCCCAGGTGGTTAGCCTGACCGGTCAGGTCGGCGGCCGCGTGATAGTCCTTGTCCGTCTTGAAGGCGGAATTGCGCAGGTAGCACCACAGAACCGTGAACATCCCGAGTTCGTGGGCCCGCTGGAACAACTTGCCGATCTCGACGATCTGCCGGTGGGATTCCAGGGATCCGAAATAGATGGTAGCGCCGATGCCGACCGCCCCCATGTCGAAGGCTCGTTCGACGCTGGAAAACAGAACCTGATCGTAGATGTTGGGATAAGTGAGCAATTCGTTGTGGTTGATCTTGAGAATGAACGGAATCCGGTGTGCGTATTTGCGGGCCACCGCTCCCAGCACACCGGCGGTGGAGGCGACGCCGTTGCACCCGCCTTCAATGGCCAGTTCGACGATTCTTTCCGGATCGAAATAATCGGGATTGGGAGCGAAGGAGGCGCCGCCGGAATGTTCAACGCCCTGGTCTACCGGAAGAATCGAAAGGTAACCGGAACCGGCCAACCGGCCGGTGTTGAACAACAACCCCAGATTGCGCAAGGTACCCGCCGAGCGATCGGACGGGAGCAGTACCCGGTCGATGAAATCGCTTCCCGGCAGGTGGAGTCGCCGTCTTTCGATACCCTGGCATGAATAGTCCAGCAGTTCGCCTTCTTCTCCCAGCAATTCGGCAATGCGATCGATCATGGCATGTCTCTCCTGTCTGTGATGGCATATGGCGTAACGATTTCAACCGTACCACGGCAGCTTTCTTCGTCAAGCAGGGCGGTGATGTCCCTCTGGTTTGACGGTAGAGATGCCTGCCGAATGCGTAGTGCCGGAACGTTCTGATGGCTGGCACGATGAAAGTTGTAAAAGCCAGAGGGTTGATTTTCCTGCTAAAACATTCTAGGTTTGCTGCGATTATCTTCATAGCAGGAATGGGTGGCTGTTCGCACTCATGTTGATCTTTCCGCGTGTGCCCTGCCAGGGGACGCCGCCAATTGCAAAGGATGACGGATAAATGAGTGAAATGCCGAAATGTGGCAAGTGTGGATCCGAATATACGTACGAAGACAGGGATATGTATGTATGCCCGGAATGTGGTTACGAGTGGCCGAAGGCCGGGCTGCCGGAGAGTGAGGAAGAGCAAAACGAAAAGGTCGTTCGGGACGCCCATGGCAATGTTCTTGAAGACGGCGATTCCGTGACGGTTATCAAGGATCTCAAAATCAAAGGTTCGTCTCAGGTTGTAAAGGTCGGGACCAAGGTAAGAAATATTCGCCTGGTTGAAGGAGACCACGACATCGACTGCAAGATTGACGGCATCGGCGCCATGAAATTGAAATCGGAGTTTGTCAAAAAGGCGTAGCCGGCATGGCCGGCGCATGCTCTGGTGAGTTGGAGACCCGGCATTCGAATTGCATTGTGCCGGGCGGGCGGTGAAACTCATCATTTCAACTTGAAAAATTTTGTGTCGAAGACAACGCCTGGGGCCGTAAAAGGGAGCCAGGCGTTGTCTTTTTGTGTCAATCTGCCTCTCGTGCCGGCGGTGCCATGAATTCCGGGCCGACAGGATCCGGAATGTTTCTACGTACTATTTCATCGATATCCTGCAAATCCTGCGATGTCAGGGTCCAACCGAAAACCTGGTTTACGCGGTCCAATTGTTTCGGGTGGCGCGCTCCCCACAGAGCGATGGCTCCCTGATCCAGTACCCAGCGGACCGCCAGTTCGAGGACTTTGCGGTCATACCGTTCGCTTGCCAATGCATCCAGTTCCGAAATCGCCCTCAGGTAACGAGAAAAGCGGGGTTTTTTGAACTTGGGATCGTGCTGACGCAGATCATCCCCCTGAAATATGGTGTCTTCTCTCATTCTGCCGGACAGCAGACCGCGACAGATGGCTCCGTAGGCCAGAACCGCCATAGAGTGTTGTTTGGCGTAAGGCTGAACATCTTGTTCCATCTGCCGTTCAAAGAGGTTGTAGGGGGGCTGAACGGCGTGCAGGGGAGCGATTTTGCGGAAGGCATCCATCTGTGTCGGTGAATAATTGCTGACCCCTATCGCCCGTATCTTTCCGGTGTTTAACAGTTCGGCCATGGACTGGGCGGTTTCCTCGATGGGGACGAGAGGGTCGGGCCAGTGCACCTGGTAGAGATCGATATAGTCCGTTTGCAGTCTCCGCAGGGAGTCGTCGATTTCCTGCAGGATGCGCCGTCTGGTCGAATTCCGGCAAACCTGGCCATCATCATTCCAGGCCAGTCCTACCTTGGTGGCGATGACCACCTGGTCGCGTTTCACATAATCCTTGAGGGCTTTTCCGACAATTTTCTCCGAGCATCCGAACCCGTAAACCGGTGCCGTATCGATAAAGTTCAAGCCCTGATCGATGGCCGTGCGAATGGTGCGGACAGACTCTTCTTCCTCCGTACCGCCCCACATCCAACCCCCGATGGCCCAGGTGCCGAGGCACACTCTGCTGACCCGGATGTCGCTGGTTCCCAGATGCGTATATTCGATATGGTGATTTGTCACGGCATGCTCCTTTTGTGAAATACTCCTGAAAAGACGTTACTCTATAGTCTTGAACACGGCAGAAAAATCTTCTTCGGCATACCCTTCGGCGCGTGCCCGTTTGAATATTTCGTTGACCGCCGCGGTGCAGGCCGTCGGTTGTTCCAGATCCTCTCCGAGACCGACGGCCAGGCGTAGATCTTTCTGCATGTGTTTCAGGGGAAAGCTGGTTGGGAATTCCCCCTGCAACAACATGGGCCCCTTGCCTCGGAACACCGGATTGGCCAGCGCCCCGGCATCCAGCACTTCCAGAATCTGCCTGCCGTCGAGGCCGCCTTTGCGGCCCAGGGCCATGCCTTCGGAGAAGGCCGCCATCATGCTGCCCATAATCATGTTGACCACCAGCTTCATGCGCGCGGCCTGACCCACTTCGCCAAAGTAGAAGTGTCTTTTGCCCATGATATCGAAAGCCTCGGAGGACGCTTCGTAAAGGCTCTGATCACCGGCGGTCAGAATGATCAGAGTTCCGTCCTCGGCAGGTTTTTTCGTTCCCGAAACCGGCGCTTCGAGAAAGCGTCCGCCGCGTTGGGTTACCGCCTCCATGATACGGCGGGAGGTGCCGTCATCCACTGTCGACATGTCGACATAGCCGCGCCCTTCGCCGATGCCTGCCAGCACCCCATCCGCTCCGAAACAGAGGTGGCTGGAGGCGGCGGGATCGGCAACCATGGCGAAGGTGATGTCGCAGGATGCGGCTACCTGGCGCGGACTTTGTCCCTGGCGCGCGCCGAGAGCTACCAGTGGAGTGCATTTGCTGGAGGTGCGGTTCCACACGACGACCTCGAAGCCTGCCCGGATAAGGTTCGCGGCCATCGCACTGCCCATGATCCCGAGGCCGAGAAAACCGTACTTTGCCATAAAGCAGCTCCTTTCCATCAGAAATCGAGATATTTAACACCACTTAAAAATGGGAAGAATGAGGAGTCTCTGGCGAGAGTTCCATAAACCATCCGGATTCAATCATAAAAACAGATGAGCGGGTTCTCAACACCTATGCCCAAAAAATTTGGTTTTCCCCCTCGATTGGGAAACGTTTTGAATACTTGGAATGGTCGGTTATTTAAGTACTTGACGTTAGGCATGAAGCCTGACAGATCGTTCGCAAAAGAGTCATCATAGAAAAAGCCCCACCTTTTTTTCTACGGTGGGGCTTTTTCTATGAGATCGACTGTCCGGATTTTTGTCTGCTCGTCAGGCGGCTTTGCCGGATGCTTTGCTGAACAGCGGTGAAATCAGATAAACAAGGTCCGCCACAAAAGAGATGAGCAGTGGCGCCAGATAGTGGTCACGGCGCACGCCCAGCGCCAGCAGGAAAAGGAACCCGCCGAGGACAAGGACCTTGACAATTTTGGGGATTCTGGGCAGAACGGCGCGACCGAAGTGGGGATACGGAACGCGGGAGATCATCAGCAGCGAGGTTGCGATCACGATGATGCCGATAGCTGCCTGACTGGGAACCAATACGCAGGTGGTGCCGACCATCAGGGCGCCTGCCGGCGAAGGCAGGCCCGAGAAGGACGCCACCCCGCCACGCACTCCTGCCTTGCGCTTTTCGACGACGAAGCGGATCAGGCGGTAGATCACGGCAAACAGATAAAGCCCGCCGACGAGCAGGCCCAGCCACCGCTTGGCAAAGGACACCATGACAATCAGCCCCACGGTCAGGCCGAAACTGGTACCGTCGGCCACGTCATCGAACAATTCGCCCCGGGGGGTGGATCCCCAGCGCTCCGCCGCCCGGCCGTCGAACAGATCGAGAAACTGCCCGAGAAAAACCAGCCCGAGGGCGTAGACCGGCGGGCCGCCGCCTAGTACCACCCAGCAACCGGCGAGGCCGCAAACCAGGTTGAGAATGCTGAGGATGTTGGCGTACCAGTAGTTGGGAATAACCTTGAAAAAGGTCGAGCAAAACGCCAGGCCGGCGCAAATGGCCGTCAGCGGGTAGAGGGAGCGGCCGAGAAGCGGCAGCGGTCCATAAATCCATTCCAGGCCGACGACGATCAGCAACACCACCACCATGAAGGTTTTGGCCTTGCCGAACAGGTTGGCCGATTTTATCGAGATGAAACGTCGCGAAAACTGGCCGGCGATATCGAAGATAAGGAACAAGGTCACCAGCAGGGGATTCAGAGGCCCCTGCCAGGCGAGATATATCAGCATGGGGGCGTACATGAGTTTGTCGGAAAGGGGATCGATGGTGGCGCCCTCTTCCGTATAAAGGTCGCACTTGCGGGCGATGTCGCCATCGGTGATGTCGGTGATCATCCAGAAGGTAAAGAACAGAAAGCACAGTTGCGCATAGCCCAGGTGCAGCAGAACGACCGACACGAAACCCATGGGGTAGCGCGCACGACTGATGGCGTTGGGATGCAGCCAGGAATGGCGGCGCACCCAGGCGATCTGTCGGGGCGTGCGGAGGAAAAAGTGAACGGCGAATCGTTCCAGTCCCAGCATGAGCAGAACGGGGAGAGCGATTTCGAGCAGGATCGAGCTGTAAGGAATCATGGCACCTTGAAAGTTACGGGTTGGCGTTGATGATATCCGATTTTTCTCGTCAAGCTGTCTTTATAACATTTTTTAAGTCGTTACAAGGGATTAAAATCCGCGCAGTCGCGAAAGCTCTTCGCCGAAAATAAAAGGTTTCGGCATCTATGGTGCTCCAAATTGCCTGAAAAAAGTTCAAGGTGCCGGGCGGCGGCTTGGCCGGGCGGGGGAGGTCGCGGTAAAATTAAAGAAATAGATAACTGGTCGCCGGAAGAAAAAGGTGAAAATCATGAGACAGCAGATAGTCTGGCTGGTAGCAGTGTTGACCATCGTCATGGCCGCGCTGTCAAGGCCCAGCGTAAAAGACGCAATAGCGGAAACGGCAAGCCCTCCGGTCGATTCGATGTTGAAGGTATCGAACGATGTCCTGTTTGGTTTGATAGACGAGCCTGAATTCTATCTTCGCCAGGCGTTGATCGACCTGGAGGCTGGCAAAGCGGATGCGACGATAGCGGCGCTGAAAAAGGTAAAGGTGTTTGTCCGGCTGGAACGCTCAAGGGCGACGGAACCGGCTCTGGATAAACTGGTCGATGCCATCATCGGTCTTGACCGGGTGGCGCGAGAGGTACGCAAGGCCTCCTCTGCCGTGACCTCTTTGTCGGAGGTTGCGCATCTGACCCATCTGGCCCTTGCCGCGCATTATTTTCAACTGGCGCAGGCTGCATGGGCAGAAAAAATCTGGCAAACCACCGGACAGCATCTGTATGCTGCGGAACGCCATATCCGCCAGGGGATGGCGTGGGAGAAGCATGCTCTGGCGACTGAGCAACAGACTCTGTTGCGGGAAAATACCGTTCTGGCGGAAGCTTTGATGGACGGACCGGGCTGTGGAAACAGCTGGGCGGAAGATGTTGCCGCGCCCCAGATCGCCGCCATGGGAGAGCTGATCGAGGCCGTCATGACGGCGGATGAATAGAGGTGATATGGTACGCGAAATCTGTAAAGGCAGTGTTCATGCAATGGCAAGGAGGGTGTGTGGGACTTTCGGAGTTTGAAATCAAAAGGATTGAGAAATTGTTCGGCGCGTTTTGCGACCGACGGGTTCCGCGGCATTTGCGCAACAGGATTCGTGTCGAGTTCCGAATTCGGAACAGCGAGGTTGAATTGTTCGAAAGCCGTCCTTTGTACAACGATCCCGACACCTGGGTGTCCACCCGCGTGGCCCGCTTCAAAAAGAGTACGGGAAGCGGGACGTGGATACTGTATTGGGCGGACCGTAATGCCCAATGGAAGCGTTATGTCCCCTGCGATCCTGAAAGGGATATCGAAACCTTGCTGGAGATCGTGGAACAGGATGTGATCGGCAGCTTCTGGGGGTGAGTTCCTTTGACATGATGACAGAGTGTCGGAAAAGCCCGCAGATGCGGGCTTTTCTCGTGGAAGAACGTGCTTATGAGTTTTTCTGTTCCAGCAGTTTGATGACCAGCAGGCGAACCGGCTCGGTGCCGGTATTTTCCCAGCCGCGTTGAGTGCCGGTGGCAATGGCGACGAGGCTGTCGGTATCGACCCGGCGGACTTCGTCTGCAATGGTCAGTTCGCCGCTGCCTTCCAGAACATAGAACAGCACGTCGAAAGGGTTGTCGTGGGGCGGTACCCCTTCGCCCGGTTGCAGCAGAATGTGAATGACTTCGACGGGGCCTGCGTTATGCATGATGCGGGCATCGAAGGGGACCGGTACTTTCGGAGCCGAATCGAGGGTCATGATATCCATAATGTCTTCCCTTCATTCAGAATTTGCGTACGGCAAACCGTAAAAATTGGGCGGGACGCGGAGGGGACGCCCCGCCCGGAGGAGGCATGCCGGTTGTTGCCTGTGGTTGTTACCCGAGGATCGCTTCGAGATCTTCGTCGGGTGTGGTGATCGGTGCAATGTTGAAGTTTTCGACCAGGTAGTTCAAAACGTTCGGCGTAACGAAGGCCGGCAGGCTGGGGCCGAGTTTGATGTTCTGGATACCGAGGTGCAACAGGGTCAAGAGGATGACCACCGCCTTTTGTTCGTACCATGACAGGATCAGGGACAAAGGCAGATCGTTGACGCCGCAGTCGAAGGCTTCGGCCAGGGCTACCGCGATCTGGATGGCGCTGTAAGCGTCGTTGCACTGGCCGATGTCGAGCAGGCGGGGGATGCCGCCGATATCGCCGAAATCGAGAGTGTTGAAGCGGTACTTGCCGCAGGCCAGGGTGAGGATGACGCAGTCTTCCGGTACTTTTTCCGCGAACTCGGTGTAATAGTTGCGGCCCGGTTTGGCACCGTCGCAGCCGCCGATGAGGAAGAAATGCTTCACCGCACCGGCCTTGACCGCATCGATGACCTTGTCGGCCACGCCCAATACCGCGTTATGACCGAATCCGACCAGGATGTCCTGTCCCGGGACTTCGGCCAGGTCGGGCAGCGCCAGCGCCTTGTCGATGACGGCCGAGAAATCCCAGCCGGCTACATGCCGGACGCCGGGCCAGGCGACGCAACCCCACGTGAAGGTGCGGTCTTTGTACGCATCGGACGGTTTCTGGATGCAGTTGGTGTTGAAGATGATGGCGCCCGGGAATTCAGGGAATTCCTTGTGCTGGTTCTGCCAGGCGCTTCCGAAGTTGCCGGCAAGGTGCGGGTACTTTTTCAGCCCGGGATAGGCATGGGCCGGCAGCATTTCGCCATGGGTATAGATGTTGATGCCCTTGCCCTCGGTCTGCTTGAGGAGTTCCTCCAGCATTTTCAGGTCGTGACCGGAAACCAGGATGCCCTTTCCGGCCCTGGTGCCGAGATTGACCGGTGTCGGTACAGGATGACCGTAATGTTCCACATGCCCCTCGTTAAGCAGTGCCATGACGGTCAGGTTGTGTTTGCCGCATTCCATGGCCAATTCGACATAGTCGCCCAGTTCGAGTGTCTTATCGGTGGTGGCGTGAAGGGCGCGATGGAAAAAAGCAAACACTTCGTCGCTGGTCTTGCCAAGAATCTGTGCATGTTCGGCATAGGCGGCCATGCCCTTGAGGCCGTAAATCAGAATTTCGACCACCGAGCGCACGTCGGGATCGCCATGCAGCTTTTCGATGCCGTATCCGGCCCCTTGGGTCACCGGATCGTCCGACAGGATCCAGGCGGGCTGATCGCTGTCGAAAGCGGGTGCCAGGATGCCGTGATGGTTACGAAAGGCTTTTTCGTAAAGAGATCGTGCCTGCTCCTTCAGGGAGTGGCAGTGTTGCAGAAGCTCTTTGAGACGCTCGGCATCGAAGTCGACGTTGGTTACGGTGGCGAACAGCCCTTCGAGCATAAAGTGATCGAGGTTCTGATCGGCCGCGCCGAGCTGGCGTGCCTTGTGGGCGTAAAAGGAGAGGCTTTGCAGACCGTAAAGCAGGTGGTCCTGCAGGGCCGCGATATCGGGTTGTTTGCCGCAAACGCCGGCCGCGCTGCAACCGATACCTTTTGCCGCTTGTTCACATTGATGACAGAACATGGAGCCTCCTCGATGAGTTATGGGTGGGGTGACATCTACGTTTTTTCTTTTGGTGACTGTCACCTTACGCCAAGCCGGACAGGCAAAGATTGACCGCGATCAAGTTTATGCGTTTTGCAAGCGAGCCATAAAAACCTTGTTTAATCAAGATCTTGAATGAACTATGACAAAAAAGATAAAAAAGGTAATATTTCTTATTGACATAAAATACCGAATGCAATAAAGTACCAATCGTCAAGACGAGGTGGCCATGTTCAAGCAAAAAAAACAGCAGGAACTCAGGGAGATTTGCAAATCCCGCGGGGTCAGCCTGACGCCGCAACGTCAAGCCGTAATGCGCGCGCTGGCGGCGCGGCGAGATCACCCGACCGCCGACCAGCTGTATGAAGACTTATGCCGACAGATGCCCGGTATGTCGCGCACCACGGTCTATCGGGTGCTGGAGACTTTCGAGAAGCTCGGGCTGGTTCGTAAGGTCGACAGCCGTGCCTCCAAGGCGCATTACGATGCGGATACCACGCTGCATCCGCATCTGGTCTGTCTCAACTGCGGCAAGGTCGTCGATTATCAGGACAGGGAGTTCGGGCATCTCGAACCCCCGGTTTTTACCGACGACGGTTTTCAGATCGTCGATTATGCCGTCACCCTGGTGGGATTTTGCCGGCAATGCCGGCAGGACCCGAACAACTGATGTGAGTAGCCGCAGGCTTTGCGAAGTCTGCATTGGTTGAAACCTTTAATTCAAAAGAGAGGGAATGATATGTCCGCATTGAAAGGAACCAAGACCGAAAAGAATCTGTTGGAAGCATTCGCCGGCGAATCCATGGCTCGAAACAAGTACAGCTACTTTGCTTCGGTTGCCAAGAAGGAAGGCTATCAGCAAATCGCCGCCATTTTCCAGGAAACTGCAGACAACGAGAAAGAGCATGCTAAACTGCATTTTAAGGCTCTGCAGGGCATCGGCACCACCATGGACAACCTGAAGGCGGCCGCTGCCGGCGAAAACGAAGAATGGACCGATATGTATCCGCGCATGGCCAAGGAAGCCCGCGAAGAAGGCTTCGACGACCTGGCCCGCATGTTTGAAAACATCGCCCGCATCGAAAAGGCTCATCAGGAGCGTTACGAGCGGATCGTCAAGGCCATTGAAGCGGGAACCGTGTTCATGCGCGACAGCGAGCAGTTGTGGAAATGCCGGAATTGCGGCCATCTGCTGACGGCCAAAGCGGCATCGAACCTCTGCCCGGTGTGCGATCATCCCCAAGCCTTTTTTGAAATCGAAGTCAACACATTCTGATTGTGCCTTGCGGTCCTCCCGGAACGACCGGGAGGACCGCAGGCGAACCTGTTCTTCTCGACTCTTTCAACCTTAGGAGGACCAAAACATGGAAAAGTATGTCTGCGAAATCTGCGGCTATGTCTACGATCCGGCAGTGGGCGATCCAGAAAACGGTGTGGAAGCGGGTACCGCTTTTGCCGATGTGCCGGCGGATTGGGTCTGCCCCATATGCGGAGCGGGCAAGGATGTGTTTACACCCGAAGGCTGATAGCCTGGTGCCCGTCCGGAAACCCGGGATGGATACGGCGCGGTTTTCATACGGGAAGCGAGCAATTTTTCCCAGGATCGAGGAAGTCAAACACTTGCGCGGAAGCGTAGATGTCTGGGACTCACAAGCGGGCATGCGGATTGACGCAGAGATCGGGGGAAAGGTACGTCTCCCGATGAACACTGGCCTGGAATGCGGTTCCGGCCGGCATATTGAGACCGGAGTGGTTAGCTGATTTCGTGACGAAACAGCAACGCATGCTATTCGCTACAGACCGCTTTTCAGGGGGCTTTTTTATGCCGCTGAACAGCGTTGCCTATGTTCGGAAAGGAAGGATCAGAACATGATACCGCAAAAACTAGCCGAAGGGATTTACGAAGTTGGTGCCATAGACTGGAATGTACGTGATTTCCATGGATATTCGACGGATCTCGGCACGACCTATAATGCCTATCTGATCGTCGATGAAAAGATCGCTCTGATCGATACCGTCAAAAAGGAATTCACCGGCCGGTTGCTGGAAAAAATCTCCCGGATCGTCGATCCCTCGAAGATCGATGTGGTTATCAGTAATCATACCGAAATGGACCATTCCGGCGGTCTGCCGGCGATCATGGAAGTCATCGGTAGGGATAAGCCGGTATATTGTTCCAAGATGGGGCTGAAGAACCTCCGCAGACATTTCCCGGACTGGCTGAATCTGCAGGAAGTGGCGGACGGCCAGGAGCTGAGTCTCGGTAAGCGTACCCTGCAGTTTCTCGAAACCCGCATGATCCATTGGCCGGACAGCATGTTCAGCTATCTCAAGGAAGATCAGATCCTTTTTTCCAGCGACGGTTTTGGTCAGCACTATGCCGGTCCGGAACGTTTCGACGACGAAATCGACGATGCCGTCATGTGGCATGCCAAGAAGTATTTTGCCAATATCCTGTGGCTGTATGCGCCTCTGATTCAGAAACTGCTCGAGAAGGTGCTCGCCATGGACCTGCCGATCAAGATGATCTGTCCTGATCATGGCATCATCTGGCGTCGGGACCCGGGCAAGATCATCGATGCTTATGTTCAGTGGTGCAAGCAGCAGCCGGAGGAAGGCGCCCTGGTCGTCTACGACACCATGTGGCACAGTACCGAAAGCATGGCCGAGGCGATTGTCGCCGGATTGTGGGAAGCGGGGGTCAAGGCGCAGCCGATGCACGCGCGCAATGTGCACCGCAGCGATATCGTTACCGCGGCGTTTGACGCCAAGGCGCTGGTCGTCGGTTCGCCCACTCTCAACAACGGTATTTTTCCGACGCTTGCCGATGTGTTGACCTACCTGAAGGGGCTCAGACCCAAGAACAAGCTGGGTGCGGCCTTCGGTTCCTACGGCTGGGGTGGCGAAGCTCCCAAGGCGGTCCATGAAATACTGTCCGACATGGATATGGAAATGGTCGAGGAGCCGCTTCGGATTCAGTTTGTCCCGGACCAGGAAGCTCTCGATGCCTGCCGCGATTTCGGACGGCGTATCGGACAGGTTATAAAAAAGGATAAATAGCCCGTTTTGTCGGCTTGAGACAAAGGGCCGCTCTTTCTGGAGCGGCCCTTTGTCATGGCCGGGGGAAATTTTTTGGGGAAGAAGGTTGATTTAGGGACCTTAAAATTTTACTATGTCCCGTTAATTGTTCTCACCCGGTTCCGCATCGCGCTCTCTTTCTGAGCGGGGGACCGGGTATTGGTGTTTTTATAGAATCGATTCGACGAGTCTCATCATGCCACAAAGCATCCTCACTTCGAAAACTATTGCCTGGATCAGGGAGCGCATTCCGGTCCTTATGAGCCGATTGGGAATCAGCGAGCAGACCTTCATGGTATTGCTGGCGCTTGGGGTCGGCGTCTTGTCGGGACTCGGTAACTACTTTTTTCGAAAGACCATCGACCTGATTCACTGGTTGGTTATAGAACAGGGGGTGGCTTTTTTTCACATATCCTTCGAACAATGGAGTGCGAATCGGTTCTGGTCGGTCCTGTTCCCCGTCGCAGCCGGGTTGCTGATGATCCCTTTCGGTCTCTTTTTCGCCAGGGATCTGCGGTTCGGCTTTGCGCATTTTCTGGAAAGGGTCAATTTGAGGGGGGCCAAGATCCCCGGGCGCACCATCGTGACCCGTGGCCTGGCCAGTGCCATCACTTTGGGCGCCGGTGGTTCGGCAGGCCAGGAAGGGCCGATAGCCCAGATCGGCGGCGCCATCGGCAGTCAGTTCGGACAGGTCTTCAAGGTCAGCGGCGAACGCTTGAAGCTGCTGGTGGCCTGCGGGGTCGCCGGAGGGATCGCCGCGACCTTCAATGCTCCTATCGCCGGGGTGTTTTTCGCCCACGAAATAGTGCTTCTGTCGTCTTTCGAGCTTACCAGTTTCACGTCCATCGTCATATCGAGCGGTATCGCCACCGTCGTTTCCCGCGCTCTGCTTGGGAATGTGCCGGCTTTGCGGGCTCCGGTCTATATGCTTTCTCACCCCTGGGAGTTGGCCTACTACCTGGTGCTAGGATTGCTTGTCGGCGTGTTGGCGGTATTTTTCATCACCGCACATTATCGTATTGCCGATCGCCTTGCCGCGCTGAAAATGCACCGCCTGGTCAAACCGGTGTTCGGTGGCGCTCTGGTCGGCATCATCGGCATCTTCTTTCCCCAGGTGTTCGGCAACGGCTACGAATTCATGGAAAAAGTATTGCTCGGCGAGGGAGTGCTGCTGTTGCTGGCCTGTTTGGTTGTGGTCAAGGCAGTGGCTACTTCTTTGACTCTCGGTTCGGGCTTGCCGGGCGGCATGTTCGCCCCGTCGCTGTTCATTGGCGCTGTAACCGGCGGGGCTTACGGCAAAGCGTTGCAGGTTCTTTTCCCGGGAACGGTCCCGGTGACCGGTCCCTATGCCCTGGTCGGCATGGGGGCGTTTCTGGCGGCGGCGACCCATGCGCCGATGACGGCCATTTTCCTGTTGTTCGAGATGACCGGTTCCTACGATCTCATCATTCCCATCATGTTGTGTTGCGTTGTCGGAACCGCCATCAGCCGGCATCTCAAAAAAGACAGCATCGATACTGTCGAGCTGTCCCGGGCAGGCATCAACCTCGAAGCGGGCAAGGAACGCAATATCATGAAGTCGCTTCGGGTCGAAAACGTCATGACACGCGACCCCGAATCGATTCCCGAAAATATGACTCTGAGGCAGTTCAATCATTTCATCGCCACGACCAAGCATACCAACTTTCCACTGGTCAACCGCACCGGCGAATTGACCGGCATCATCTCGGTGCAGGATTTTATGGGGGTGGTTTTCGAAAAGGATCTGCTCGACCTGGTGGTGGTCAAGGAACTGGCGACCCTCGATGTGGTTACCGTGAGCACGGAGGACAATCTTGATCGGGCCATGCGCAAGATCGGCTATCGTAACATCGAACAGTTGCCGGTTGTCGATGAGCGGAACAAACGCAAGCTGCTGGGCATCGTCAGCCGACGGGATATGGTGTCGGCCTATAATCGGGCCCTGATGGCGCGTTCCATGGAGGAGGAAGACGATGAGTGATTTGCTGACTTCTCTTAACGATTGCCAGCGGCAGGCCGTATTGCACGAAGAGGGGGCCCTGTTGATTCTGGCGGGGGCCGGTTCGGGAAAAACCCGCACCCTGACCCATCGCATCGCCTATCTGATTCAGCAGCAGCGGATCGAACCCTGGCAGGTGCTGGCCGTGACCTTTACCAACAAGGCGGCGGCCGAAATGCGCGAGCGTCTGCAGGGTCTGGTCGGCAGCGCCGACGGCATGTGGATCAGCACCTTCCATGCGGCTTGCGCACGCATTCTGCGTCGCGACGGCGAAGCCCTTGGTTATGCAAGGGATTTCACCATCTACGACGACCTGGATCAGCAGCGGCTGCTCAAGGACTGCCTGAAGGAGCTGCGCATCGCCGATAAGGCTCTTAAACCGCGGGCCGTGGCCACCGCAATCGACCAGGCCAAAAACCGCGGGCTGCTGCCCGACGAGTACATTCCCGGCGATGCCAGGGGAGAAGATGTGGCTCGGGTTTATGAGCTCTATCAGCATCGTCTGCAGCAGGCCAACGCCCTCGATTTCGGCGATCTGCTCTTGCAGACGGTGCGTCTGTTTCGCGAATATCCCGATATCTGCGATGCTTATCGCGATCGCTTCAAGCATCTGCTGATCGACGAATTCCAGGATACCAACCAGGTTCAGTACGACATGGTCAAGGCGCTGGCCGGCGACGGCCGGCACCTGTGTGTGGTCGGCGACGACGATCAGTCCATTTATGCCTGGCGCGGCGCGCAGATCGGCAACATCCTGAACTTCGAGCGCGATTTTCCCGGTGCGAAGGTCATTCGTCTCGAGCAGCACTATCGTTCCTCGGCCACCATTCTCGAGGCGGCCGGCGAGGTGGTGGCCTGCAACGTGGGGCGCAGGGGCAAGACCCTGTGGACGGAAAATCCTGCCGGCGAGCCCTTGACTCTGGAAGCCTTGCCGGACGATCTGGAAGAAGCGCGTTTCGTTGCCGGGGAAATATCCCGTTTGCGCAAAGGCGGTCGCCATTTGCGCGATGTAGCCGTCTTCTACCGGACCAACGCTCAATCCCGCGTGCTGGAGGAGACGCTGGTACGCGAAGGGCTGCCGTACGTTATGGTTGGCGGAGTGAAATTTTACGCGCGTATGGAGGTCAAGGATGTGCTGGCCTATTTACGCTCCCTGGCCAATCCGGCCGATTCTCTTGCGGCCAAACGTATCGTCAACGTGCCTGCACGCGGCATCGGTGCCGTCACCATCGGTCGCATTGCAGCGTATGAGGAAGAGGCCGGCGGGTTCATGGCGGCTTGTAGCCTCTGCCTGGAACGGAACGTACTCAAAGGTGCGGCGGCGCGCAAAGTGGCGTCTTTCTGCGATTTCATGGAGCGCTACCGGCAGCTCATGAGGGAGCTGCCTTTTCCCCGGTTGACGGTCGAATTGCTGGAGGAAAGCGGCTATCTGCCGAATCTGCGCGAGGAAGCCGAAGCGGCCATGACCGAAGGCGAAAGAAAAGAAGCAAAAGGGCGACTGGAAAACCTCGAACAGTTGCTGGCCGGCATGGAGGAACATCAGGCGACGGAGAGTTCCCTGCAGGAATATCTCGAGCAGGTGGCGCTGGTCACCGATCTCGACTCCTACGATACCAGTCTCGATCGGGTTACCCTCATGACCTTGCACGCCGCCAAGGGGCTGGAGTTTCCCGTGGTGTTCATGACCGGTATGGAGGAAGGCATATTTCCCCATGGCCGGGCGGCCGGTGAACGTGACGATGTCGAGGAGGAACGCCGCCTCTGTTATGTCGGCATGACCCGCGCCATGCAGAAACTCTATCTTACCCATGCCCGTCGTCGTCGTATCTATGGCGATTACCAATACAATCCGCCCAGCCGGTTTGTCGCCGAGATCCCCGCCCATCTGCTGGGACAAAAAACGAAACCCGCCATGGATAAGCCGGCAGCACACAATCTCGCTTCGGTGTTCGAGCAGTTCGAACCGATCCCCCTGGACGAGGAGGACGATTTTTTCGAGGATGTGCAGGTTGTGCCCGAAGCCGATGAAGGATTGCGGGTCGGGATGCGCGTGCGTCACGTCAAGTTCGGCGTTGGCGTCGTGCGCCGTCTGGAAGGAAGCGGGGACCAGCAGAAGATCGTGGTGCAGTTTCCTGGTGTCGGGTTGAAAAAACTGCTCGTCAAGTTTGCCGGTCTGCAGCCGGCCTGATTTGCAACGCGGTTTCGCCAACGCATCTATCCTACCAGCATTTTTCCTGCCTTGTCTGCCTTTGCTTTGAATGTTGACCGTCACGGTTTATTTTTGTAATGAAAGATTTATATTTATTTGATATTATGCGAGCCGTCTAGCTCATGTGTTTTATTTAATTACGTTCTGGTGCCTCGGTTTCAGGTGTGCCGCCTGATATGCCGATCCTTATGGGGGGAATGTCGTGGCTGATTTCATCGCCTCGCTCAGGGTCTGTCTGCAGGCAGGTGGGGAAATGCGTCGGCGGTTTGCCGCTGTATCCCGCCTGTTCAGGTTCTTACCGTTGGTCTTCGGTCTGTGTCTGTTCATGCCACACTCGCTGTGTGCCCTGTCATCCTCTCTATCCCACCGGCAGGCGGTGGACATGGCGCGTCGGGGGCATTTTGCCGAGGCCCTGCCGGCGTTTGCCGAACTGCATCGCAACCATCCTTCCGACCTGCCTCTTCTCTACGACTATTGCGTTGCCTTGTCCTGGGCCGGAAAGGATGCCCAGGCGGCTTTTTTGCTGGAAGATCTGAACCCGCAACAAATGCCGCGCTACGTGTTGGAGGCATTCGCAAAATCTCTGCGCAACCTGAAATCTTTCAAAAAGGCCGAATCCCTTTACCGGTTGGGTGTCGCACGTTTCAGAGTTTATCCGTCCCTGCGATTGGGGCTGCTCTGCACTCTGGTCGATGCCGGCAAACATGAAGAAGCCGCCGAGCTTGGACAGGCCCTGGAAAAACTGTACCCGGGGCATGTCGAGACCCAGTTCGCCCTGGCCTATGCCGCACAGGGGCGCGGTGATTACGTGGCCGCCCTTCGGCGTTACCAGGTTATTTTAAAGTGGAAACCGCAGTCTCGACGGGCTCGGCGTCTGGAAACCCTTGCCCTGGCGGCTATCGGGGATCCCTTTCTGGCCGAGGAAACGGCGTCACGCCGGCCGGGTTTGCTCAGAACTGAGGAATGGCATCGTCTGAAGGCCGATCAGGCTGCCCTCGTTACGCGATGGGGGGAATATGGCAGCGATCTTCCCGAACAACGGTTTGCCGAAACCGACCGTGCCCTTGCCATGTTGGAAGACAACGAGCAGGCGGCGCGCAGCGATCAACGCCGCGGTGACGCCTTCGTCCGTCGAGCCCGTGTCGATCGATTGGTGGCCTTGCGCGACCGGGTGTCTATGGACCGCGTGGTCGGGCAATACCTTTCTCTGCAGGCCGAACGCGTCGAGTTGCCGGCCTATGCCCTGCAGGCTGTGGCCGATGCTCATCTTTATCTGGAAAAGCCGCGGCAAGCCGCAGAACTGTACCGGCAGGTATTGGACACACAACCCGGCAACTTCGAAGCGGCTCGGGGACTCTTTTTTGCCTATGTGGGGCTTCCTGAACGTTGCCCAACATGTTGAAATTACTTGTTTTTGATATTGTTTTTGTGCTAAAATATGCAAGGAAATCAGATGGTTACCCCAAAAA
>JASKKK010000054.1 GCA_030154185.1 Desulfuromonadales bacterium | reverse complement strand
CAACCGCGCCAGGGCTTCTTCGTCCCGGTAGCAGATCGGCTCGTCTGTCAGGTTGCCGCTGGTCATGACCAGGGCATGGAAACGGTCGCGCAGCAACAGATGGTGTACCGGGGTATAGGGCAGCATGACCCCGTAATATCCGTTGGCCGGCGCTACCGCAGGCGCGATCAGCCGTTGGTCCCGCTTTGCAAGCAGCACGATAGGAGCTTCAGGCCCTTGCAGCAGCCCGGCTTCGATCGGGGAATACCGGGCAAAGGCCGCGATGGCGACCATATCCGGTGCCATGAGGGCAAAAGGTTTTTCATCGCGGTTTTTCCTGCGACGCAGTTCGGCTACCGCCATTTCATTACCGGCATCCACCGCCAGGTGATAGCCTCCCAGCCCCTTGACCGCCAGGCTATGCCCCTCTTTCAGCAGATCGATAGCCGTCGCCAGCGGATCGCCGCCGACCTCGCGTCCCTGCGCATCGCGCAGAATCAACTGCGGTCCGCAGACGGGGCAGGCGTTGGGCTGAGCATGAAACCGCCGGTCGGCGGGATCTTCGTATTCCCTGCGGCAGGCTTCGCACATGCTGAACCCGGCCATGGTGGTCAGGCCCCTATCGTAGGGCACCCCGCGGATGATGGAATAACGGGGGCCGCAGTTGGTACAGTTGATAAAGGGATAAAGGTAACGGCGATCGGCTGGGTCGAACAGTTCGGCCAGGCAATCGTGACAAACCGCACTGTCGGGAGCGACCAGCACCGCCGTACCATCGCCGCCGCTGGCTCGGATGACAAATCCCGCATCGTCCGCCACAGGAATTTCCTCGACCTGCACGCCGCTGACTGCGGCCAACGGCGGGGCTTGCTCCTGCAGTACGGTCAGGAAATGCCGCACCGGTTCCTTCTGACCCTGGGCTTCCAACACCACCCCCGCCGGGGTATTTTTTACCCAGCCGTGCAACCGGTACACTTGCGCCAACCGGTAGACGAAGGGCCGAAAACCGACCCCCTGCACGATGCCATGAACCCGAGCCCGCACTCTGATCATAGGGAAGGACCCCGGCCTCCTGACCTTTTGCCGGCAGCCCGGCCCAACCATGCGTACCAGGCCTCCATCCCCTGTCCGCTTTTGCTCGAGACCTCGAGAATGCGGATAGCCGGGTTGACCTGTCGGGCAAACGCCTTGCACCGCTCGACATCGAAATCGACATGCGGCAGCAGGTCGACCTTGTTGAGAAGCATCAGGTCGGCATGGTGAAACATGGACGGATATTTCAGCGGTTTGTCCTCCCCTTCGGTCACGCTCAGCACAACCACCTTGTGATGCTCGCCGAGATCGAAAGATGCGGGACAGACCAGGTTGCCGACATTCTCGATGAGCAGGATGTCCAGAGAAGACAAGTCGAAATGTTCCACGGCATGGCCCACCATATGCGCATCGAGGTGGCAGCCGGCACCGGTATTGACCTGCTTGACCGGCACCCCGGTTGCGGCGATGCGCGCCGCATCGTTGTCGGTCTGCTGATCCCCCTCGACCACGGCAAAATGGTGAACGTCCCGCAAATCGCGCAAGCTCCGCTCCAGGATACTGGTCTTTCCGGAGCCGGGAGAACTGACCAGATTGAGAACAAACACCCCCTGTTTTGCAAACAGGGCGCGATTGCCCCGGGCCAAACGGTCGTTCTTCGAGAGGATGTCGGTTTCGATAGCCACGGTCCGGGCCGAGTCCTCCGCTCCGTGGCCATGCCCGTGATGATGGGGGGCGGGGCCGCAGCCGCAATCGGTACACATTGGTTATTCAACCTCCAGTTGTTTGACCCTTAATTCCTCGCCGGACAGGATATCCAGTTGATAAGCGCCGCAGGCGCTGCAGGGGTCATGGTAAGAACGGATCGCGCTTTCCGCCGCACAAGTGCGGCAGCGGGCCCGGGCCGGAACACGATCGATCCTCAGCCGGGCGCCGTGCAACGAAGTTTCCCGGCTGCAGGCTTCGAAACAGAAATCCACCGCCTCCGGCACCACGCCGCTGAGTTCGCCGATCTCCACATGGACCGTGCGCACCTTCCGGCCTGCGGCATTGGCTTCGCAGATCTCCACGATATTCTGGGTTATGGCCAGTTCGTGCATGGAATTCCCCGGGCTAAAGCCAGACACTCCGGTCCGCAACTCTTGAAAACAGAGCGAAGCGGGTTACTTGTCTTCAATTTCATCCCGGCCTTCGGCGGCGCTGCGAAAATTCTTGATCCCTTTGCCAAGGGCCCCACCCAACTCCGGCAATTTGCCGGCGCCGAAAATCACCATGACGATCACCAGAATGATCAAAAGTTCCGACATACCGAGTCCAAACATGTTTTTTTCTCCAAGGAAAAGGTGATGTATCAAGCGGGTCACGTTCAGTCCGAAAAGATATGCCGGACCGGCTTGACACCTCTAATCCGGATGTCCACAAGGATCTGAACATCCGGTGCGATGGTTCTTCAATTTTGCACCGGCACAATGCCCCAGCGCCGCAATTCCTCCAGCACCCCGGCAGTCAGTGATTCCATCTGCCCAGCCACCGGCGGGGACAGATCGAGGCCCATATCGACACTTGCCGGCTGGATTCCCCACACCACGACCTCCTGCGGCGCACAACCCTGAAGGGCGGCTACCGCCAGCAAATCCGACAGTCCCATTTGATGCGGGGATAACTTGGCAGCCAGAACCCTGGGAATCTCGTCGTTGGCCAGCCGGATCAGGGTACCCGGGGGGCTCCCCGTCTCGACGGCATCCACCACCAACAGGTTTTCCACCCACTCCAGATGGTGCAACAGGGACGTTCCGAGCGTATCGCCGTCGAGCAACTGCACTTCCGGAGGAAACCGGTAATGCTGTTGCAGCAACTCCACAATCCGGCCGCCGACAGCATCGTCGGACATAATCGGGTTCCCGATACCAAGAACGAGAATGGACACAGGATCTCCTTGCGCCACGGGAAAGTGATTCATTCACATTCAGCGGTCATGGTGGCAAATCGCCCGGCACAGACGCCAGCCCAGCAATCGTGCAGAGACAAAGGTCGACACAAGGCCGATCAAGCCTGCCGCCATCAGGGCCAACCGCGGGTCGCTGATAACCGCCATGCTGTATCCGTCCAGCGGTGCAGACAAAATGGCATCGCCGACCGACAGGAAACCGAGACGCTCGGCAACCCGCTGCAGTCCATCTGGCAGCGCCGATGCCCATGGGCTCGCCAAAACAAGGATTCCGCTCAAAAGCATCGCAGGCACCGTACTGCTAAAGCCCCCCTCGTCGATCCTGCGGGTAGCAACCAACTCCAGAAAAGCCGCAGTAACAAGACCTTCGCCGATGCCGATCCAGACATGGGTAGCGAGCATGGCCGGAACCACCTGCGACAGTGACACGGTCCCGGAGGCGGCCCATTCCATGCTTGCCGCCAGAGCGGACAGCATCACCGACAGCCAACCGGCACCAAAGGCCAGCATCATCCTTCTCGGTGCGGACAGGCTTCTTCCGATCGTGAAATGCCGCATCAAGGCACCGACCCCTACGCCGATCAATGCCATATTGACAATGTTCGCCCCCAGACTCAAAAGCCCCCCGTCGCCGAACAGAGCGGCCTGCAACGCCAGCACCAGGGTCATCGCCAGAACGGCAAGGGGAGTACCGAGCAGCGCAGCGGCCAGCACGCCTCCGATAAGATGACCCGAAGTTCCGTTCGCCACGGGAAAGTTGAACATCTGGCCGGCAAAGAGCAACGATGCCACGGCAGCAAAACGTTTCAGATCCTGTTTTCCCGCACCTCTGGCAGCCATCAGTGCGGCGGCGGTTACGCCGAGCAGGCCCAAACCCGCGGTGACGGGGCAGACCGCTCCCTGCAACATCTGATCGGGTATATGCATCGGTATTCCTCCTGGTCTCTGGTCTTCTTCAAGGCTTAAAGTGCTTGCACCTTGAATCTCTGATTATTTTTCGGGTCGAAAACATGCACGGCGCAGGCGATGCAAGGGTCGAAAGAATGAACCACCCGCAGCACCTCCAGAGGCTTGGACTCGTCTGCCACCGGCGTATCGATGAGAGCCTGCTCCACCGGACCGGGGACGTTGGCGCTATCCCGGGGACCGAAATTCCAGGTCGACGGCACCACCATCTGATAGTTGGATATTTTGCCGCCGGAATAATTAAGCCAGTGTCCAAGGGCGCCGCGGGGCGCTTCGTTCAGCGCTACGCCGCTACCGGCATCGGGCATGGTAAACGTGCTGCGAAAGGGCATCTCCGAACCTCCAGGACTGGGCGACAGCTGTCCCACCCACGTACTCATGACATCGGCAATGACTTTTGTCTCGATGGCCCGGGCCGCGGTGCGTCCGAGGGTGGAGTACATGCCCGCGAGGCTCATACCGGCCTTTTGCAGGAAAGCGTTCACCACTTGTACCGTGGCACCGTGACCTTTACCGTAGTTGATCAGGACGCGTGCCAGGGGACCGACCTCCATGGGTTGTCCCTGATAGCGCGGCGCCTTGATCCAGCTGTACCGGTCGGCGGTATTGATGCCGGTGTAGTCGGGCACCGTCTGGCCCCGGGAGGGGTGACGGGCCGAACCGCTGTACCAGCTGTGCGTGACATGCTCGCTGATCTGACCGGTATCGACCGGCTGCACGGCACTGGTCTGACGGTTGAAGATCGCCCCGCGCGGAAAGTACAGGCTGTCCGGCTCCGCGGCACCCAGCGGGAATTCGCCGAAACTCATCAGGTTTTCGGTGCCGCCGATGGTCGCATAGTCGCTGTAGCGCGCCGCCAGCCAGGTGGCATCCGGGAGGTAATAATTGTTCACGAAATCCCTGGCCTTATTGCTTACTCCAGCGAATTCGCCGATGCGGTTGGATGTCAAATCCTTGTTGAGGGGCACCCCGCCGACAATCATGCCGTGGGGATGCGGGTTCTTGCCGGCGAGGATGCCATGCATGTGCGCAGCATCGATCTGAACGCGCAGCGCCTCCAGGTAGTTGGCCATCATCACCAGGTTTTCCTCGGGGCTCAACAGGTAAGCTGGATGGCCCCAGTAACCGTTGGCAAACGGACCGAGCTGGCCGCCTCCGGCAAAAGTCTGCAGGCGTTGCTTGACGCCGTCGAAATAGGCGGCACTTCGATTGCGCGCCGAAGAGATCTGCCTGTCCGCGGAGGCAGCCCCGGCAGGATCGGCGGTGAGGGCGCTGGTAATATCCACCCAGTCGAGCAGGTGCAGCTGATAGAAGTGCACGATATGGTCGTGGATCCACTGTGCCCCCATGAGCAGGTTGCGTATCAGCCGTGCCTGTTCCGGAATGGCCACGCCGATGGCGTCCTCCACACTCCGAATCGAGGTGATGCCGTGTACGTAGGTGCAGACCCCGCACAACCTCTGGGTAAACATCCAGGCGTCGCGCGGATCACGGTTTTTCAGGATCGGCTCGACACCACGAAACAGCGGGCTGGTGCTCCAGGCGCTGCTGACCCTGCCGCCCGCCACGGCTGTTTCCACACGCAGGTGGCCCTCGATGCGTGTCACGGGATCGATAACGATATTGCCGTTGCTCGGCGTCGGCTCCGGCGGCGGTGTCGGATCGGTGGGTGGATTGTGTGGATTTTTCGGATTATCTTTTTTTGGCATAGAACACCTTCCCTCTTCTATCCCGGCTCAACTCCCGGACCGGCGGCTGGCCGCGACAACTCTTTAGTAGCTACCCGAATAATCAAAAAACGGCGTCATGGAATCCCAGAACCCCGGCGTCGTGCAGTTCTTGCAGGGAGCATCAGCCTGCACGCACCAACTGGTGCCGCCGTTGTATTTGACCGAGGGGCAGTTGTGAACGGCCATGGGCCCTTTGCAGCCGAATCCCTTCAGGCACCAGTCGGTACCCCGGCGGGGGCACTGACTGTGAACCTTGTTTCCATAGGCAAAGTTCGGCCGCCCGTAACGATCGGTACCGGGCAGTTGGTTGTTGAGTAGATAATTGACGATCAATGCAGCAATATTTACAGCATTGGGCGGGCAGCCGGGCATGTTAACCGTGGAAATACCGGTCGCATCCCTGACCCCTCTGGCTCCGGTCAAGCCGCCTGCTGCCGCCGGTAAGCCACCGAAAGAAGCACAGGTGCCGACGCAGACCACGGCCTTGGCCTGCGGCAGAACTTCCCTGGCGATCTGCAACATGGTCTTGTTGCCGATCATTCCGTAAATACCGCCACTGGCCGTCGGGACGGCCCCTTCCACAAAGCAGAGGAACTGTCCGGCATACTGACTTACGGCGCTATCCAGGCAGGCGGTGGCATGATCGCCCGCCGCCGCCATGATGGTTTCGTGGTATTCCGAAGAAACCTTCTCCAGCAGAAGGTCGTCGATGAAAGGATCGGCGGTGCGCAGCAAAGCCTCGGTGCATCCGGTGCATTCGGCAAACTGCAGCCAGACGACCGGCGGCCGCGGCGCCGAGGCTATCGCCCGGGCGATTTTGGGCACGAACGAGGCTTCCAGCCCGAGAGTCGCCGCCATCAGTCCGCAGAATTTCATAAAATCCCGGCGGGTGACCCCTTTCTTCGTCACCAGATCGTCAATTTTATCTTCCAACCCTTTGTCAAGCTTATCTTCCGGCTTCATTCAACCTCTCTTCCCAGTGTCCTGAACGCTTCATGGTATCGCCTTATTTGAGGCCTTTGCGATAAGTCCTTTCATAATGGGGCAATTTTTATGCCCATCCGATTCCTCCCTCCCAATACCTTTTGACGGAGAAACCACCTTCACAAGGCCCAAAATCTCTTTTTTGGGCCCCCTTCCACCCCATCCGAAGGGTCAATGCATCCCTTTTGCGCCGATACGACCGACTCGGCATCTTGAAATCTGTCGATTTGTCGGGAAACGCAGACAGAAAGAAACGCCCGGACAATTCGGTAAATTCAGATATTTGGATAAAAGGAGTCGGAACCAAGGATTCCACCTGTCGGCAATAAACGACAATTTTGATCAAGTTAAAAAACAAAAAAACACAAATTCCGCATGAGTATTGGAATCTTTATGGATTTAAATCGGTGCAGAGGTGGATTTTAGAAGTATTGAAGAGGGATTAACGCTTCAAACAACAATCCAAAGAACCGTCGCATAAGTTTATTTTTTACCCATTAATTAACAATCTACGACAGTTTTAAAAATGACTTTTCTTTTCAATAGCAAAATTTATTTTTCTAGTCAATAAATGCAAAACCTGAGCACAGATTATTTATTCTTTAGTAAAACAATCAAAAATGAGCGAACCATCCGAAAAACTAAGCTGCCTGAACGCCGGTGGAAAAATCATCCTCCATGGCCGTGGTCGGGCAAGCTGCAGCCCTGCGCATTGGACACAGGCACAGAGTCGGGTCACACCCGGCATCGAGACGCTCTGCCATGCGCGCCCTGCAAGCCTTGTGGCATTTGGCCAGACGAAGGCTGCGAGCCGGATCGCCGTAGACGCGCCAGGGCCCGTTGCAGCTGAACGGAATCGCGGCCCAGCCCATGAACCCCGCCACATCCTTCAGCGGGTAGCCCAGAAACAGTCCGATCTCGTGGGGGAAGTCGCCTTGTGCCGCACGCAGCGTCAATTCATCCAGCGCCTGTTGCCTTCCTCGATATGCCGAATAGCCGGCTTTACGCAAAAAGTTTTGCACCTTCGGCTCGGCCAGAAGGCCTTCCAGCAAAATGGGACTATACAGAAGTACCAATCGCCTGCGTCCGCAATCATGCAACACATGAGCTCTCAAACCGCCGGCCCCCAGCAATTCGTCAGCGAATTCCTCCCAGAGTCGGTACAGGTTGCGACCACAAATATGCACCCTGTCGTGCATGGTCATCAGGTTGGCCGGCTTAACCCTCTCCAGCACCTCGGCGGAGTGAAGCGCCATAAAAGCCGCCAGACAGGACCGGTCATCTTCGATTTTCCCGCCAACCTTTTTCCAGAACACTTCCCTCGCTTTTCCACGATTGGATTTTGTCTGCATCGTCGCGCACCTTTTCGATAAGTTAATATTGACTTTCATTTTCAATACCAAATCCGACAACAATTGTCAACTTCGTTTCGATTAGAGTAATCATATCAATCGCTCTGGAACTTTTTTTTAAATCTTGAACCGGCTTCCCGTGGTTGACGAATGGCCAGGGGATGCTAATTCTTTTATACTGGATGCTGAGTGTTTCACTGCCGGATGGAGTGCCATGGAGAACCGTGCCATCCGTCCAGGCTCATGGAAGGAGTCTCTTATGCAGGTAGGCGAAGTATGCAACCGCGACGTGGTTATCATCGACCGTAACGATCCGATTTCCGATGCGGCCAAACTCATGCGGCTTCATCACGTCGGAGACGTGGTCGTGGTTGAGAAACGTAACGGGCACTGTTTTCCCGTCGGTATTCTGACCGATCGCGACCTGGTGGTGGAAGTCCTGGCCAACGATATCGAACCGGACACGCTTCTGGCGGGAGACGTCATGAGCTTTGATCTTATCACTGTCAGGGAGAATGAAGGATTGCCGGAGGCGATCAAGCGCATGCGCGATAAGGGGATAAGACGGATGCCCGTGGTCTCCGCCGACGGTTCCCTGCAGGGCATACTGACCATGGATGATCTCCTGGACCTGATTACCGAACAACTGGCCGATCTGGTGATGCTGGTGGGCCGTGAACAGCGACGAGAATCAGACCGGCAGCCTTGACCATCCGGGAGGCTTACGGATGGTTATTATCCCCGTCGTCCCCGGCCTTCCGCCCCTTCATCCGTTTCAGTTACGGCGACCGCTCAGGTTCCCTTTAAACAGATTCCGCCACAACAGTGACCAGCGACTACGTCTCAACAGGTGCTCAACAGCGTTCAGCCGTTCTTCCACAGCCTGCCGTCCGACGGCCACGGCTTCCTCGAATTGAGAAAAGTCGGCCCAGTGCGTTCCGTCGTTTTGCGGACGCAGCACCAGATCCGCCTTACGACAGCGCTCCCCGCTCAGCGCCCAGCGGGCGATACCGTCGGCCCTGCCGATAATTTCCAGGGCGCTTTCGAGTCCTCCACACGGCTCCAGGGTGCTGGCCGCATCGACCGCGATGACCACATCGGCGCCCAGCCTGTAAGCAGGCATCACGGGGACCGCATCGATCCACCCGCCATCGACCAGTAACCGCCCCTTATCCTGCACCGGCGGCAACAAACCGGGAATGGCGCAACTGGCCGAGACGGCCCGACGCAGGCTGCCGCTGGAAAAAACGACCTCCTCTCCGGAAACCAGGTCCAGCGCGGTGGTGCAGAACGGGATGCGTGTATCTTCAAAGGTGAGATCATCGATCATGAAGGCAAAATTCTGCTGAGAAGACGATTTTCCGTAATAGGACCGTCTGGTGACGACCAATGTGTAGAAGAGGCCTTTCCAGGCCATCTGCAACAATCGATCGAGAATGCCGGCATCCGTATCCTCCTGCGCAATCAGATGGCTCAAATGCGTCTCCTTGAATTCTTCGCTCTCGAGATACCTGTGGAACCTTTCTTTAAGAGCCGTCACCGACGGCTCCAACGCATAGATGGCACCGATAATCGCGCCCATACTCGTACCTGTGATCATATCGATACGCAATCCGTGTTTTTCAAACGCTTCCAGAACCCCGATATGGGCCAGACCGCGAGCCGCACCGCCACCAAGCGCCAAAGCTACCTTGGGGCGTCCGAACATGCTTTTCCTACCTTTCATGCTCCAGCTTCTCCTCTGCCAAGATTCTCAAACAACGAAACACCTTCAGGTTGTACAATGGAGAGCCTTTTCAAGGACGCAAGACGAAAACAAGTTTTCAGCTTGCTCAAAAAATCACGGGCTTATAAAACCACACATGATTTTGTGAGCCCATCCCCGGGCTCCGCAGGCTGTTTTCAGCAATTTGTTGTATAATTTTTTATTTGATTTAACTAATTTTTTTTGAAAAAATGATGTCCTACTCTCTTTAAAGGATACCACCATGCCTGCCATCAAGAACTGGCCCGAAGATGACCGTCCACGGGAAAAATTGTTGCACCGGGGTGCCGAAACCCTGAGCGTTGCCGAACTTCTGGCCCTGATACTACGCAACGGCGATGCCTCCAGCGGTACCAGCGCCATCGATCAGGGCCGACAGTTGATGCAAAGGTTCGCCGACCTGCGCAACCTGGCAGCTGCCACCGTGGCCGAACTGCAAACCATCAAAGGGATCGGACCGGCAAAGGCAGCCGAACTGTTGGCGGTGTTCGAACTTGCCCGTCGCTTCAGTTGCAGCCCCTTGCGCCCCGGAGATCGATATACCACCCCGCAGGCGGTGTTCGCCCACTTTCACGAACGCTTGCGCGCCATCAAAAGGGAACGCTTCATCGCCCTGCTGCTTGACAGCAAGAACCGCCTGTTGCGCGAAGTCGGCATCTCGGAGGGGAGCCTGACCGCGAGCATCGTCCACCCGCGCGAGGTATTCGGGCCGGTAGTGCGCGAATCGGCCGCGGCGGTCCTGTTCGTCCACAACCATCCCTCCGGCGATCCGACTCCCAGCCGGGAGGACCTCGATATCACTCAGCGCCTCAAAGAAGCCGGCGACCTTATGGGAGTCCGGGTCCTTGATCACATTATCATCGGCAGCGAAGATTATGTGAGCCTGGCCGATCGCGGCCTGCTATAGAGGAGCAGTTGCCTGTCAGGAGCATACCGTGATATCATTTTCACTATTTACAAGAAAATGACCGGGAGCCACCCCGGTCTTTTTTTCTGTCAAGTCCCCCATAGGCCCCATACGGCCCGGTGGACTTACAAACACCCAACCGGAAAGCGAAGTAGCAAGCATGCCCGACACATCGATACAGCCCGAACTTCTGGCCCCCGCAGGCAGCCTTGAGGCCTTTTTTGCCGCCATGGAATCGGGAGCGGATGCCGTATATTGCGGCCTCAAGGAGTTTTCCGCCCGCGCCAAAGCCCGCAACATTTCCATGAGCGACCTCGAGGGCATGCTGAGCTACGCACACAAACTGCAGCGGCGTATCTATGTGACGGTCAACACTCTGATCCGGGAAGAGGAATTGCCGCGCCTGGCAGCAACCCTGGCTGACCTGGAAGCCCTGCAGGTCGACGGCATCATCCTGCAGGATCTCGGCGTCTGGAAAATGGCGCGGGATCATTTCCCGGGGCTGCGCCTGCACGCCTCAACCCAGATGACGGTACACAACGCTGCCGGAATACGCACCCTGGAACGGATGGGCTTCAAACGAGCCGTACTGGCCCGCGAACTGACCTTGGAGGAAATCGCCGCCATCCGCCGCGAGACCACTCTTGAACTCGAGCATTTCATCCACGGCGCCCTATGCTTCAGCTATTCCGGACAGTGCCTGTTTTCCTCCTGGATCGGCGGCAAAAGCGGTAATCGAGGCCGCTGCGCCCAGCCGTGTCGCCGGCGCTACCGTTATCGGCAGAAATACGGCTACTACTTTTCACCCAACGATTTGTCGGCTATCGACCTGTTGCCGCAACTGGGCAAAGCCGGCATCGGCAGTTTCAAAATCGAAGGACGCATGAAGAGCGCCGAATACGTAGCCAACGTGGTGGCGGCTTATCGCCTGGCCATGGATGCGACTCCCGCGCAACGAAAGCAGGTCCTGCGGGAAGCCAAGGAACACCTGAAGCAGTCCTTCGGCCGCCTGCCGACCAAGGGGTTCCTTCCCGGCCCCAAACCGACGGATATCGCCATCCCCTCCATGAAGGGGGCTACGGGGCGTTTTCTGGGGGAAATCAGCGCCCTGCGCGGGGGCAACATCACCTTCAAAAGCCGGGACCGGCTGCACCTCGGCGATCGCATCCGCATTCAACCCAAGAGCGATCAGGCCGGCACTGCCTTCACCATCAAGGAATTGCGTCTCGGACGCCGCAACGTTAAAGCCGTCCCGGCCGGCAGCCTGGTGACCGTGCCTTCGAACTTCCGTGATACCTTTCGCATCGGCGATGCGGTTTTCAAGGTGTCCTCCGAAAAGGCTTTCACCATGAGCGAACCGGCCTGCCGCCGCAAACTGCAACAGGCCGGAAAAATTCCGGCGCTTATCGACCTGCATATCGACCTGCAGGGAGAAACGCTGAAGGTGACGGGATCTGCGGGACAGACCAAAACCGAGCAGACATACGAGGTGCCGGTCTTTCCTGCCACCGAAAGCCCCTTGACAGCCGAAACCCTGCAGGCCGTTTTTGAACGCAGCGGCAAACAGTCTCTGGTCCTCGGCAACCTGACCACCGGCAGTTTGCCGCCCGTGGTCATCCCCCCCAGCCGCCTCAAGGAAGTCAGACGACAGTTTTACCAGACGGTCTGCCAAAAACTCAGCGAAGACCGCAGCCGGATCCGTCAGGAGCATCAGCAGACCGCCCTCGACAGCCTGCTGCCGGTCGCATCGCCCGGCGCAGGACAAAAACGCGAAATCATCGTCGCCCTCGACCGCATGCGCGACAGCCATCTGCTTAACGATCCGATGATCGACCGTATCGTTCTACCGCTAACCAGCGCCAATGTGCAGCATCTTGGTCAGGGGCAACGTCTGGCAAGACGCGAAGAGAGAGTCATCTGGGATATCCCCTTCGTGCTGCTTGGCAACGCCTGGCAGGAATGCCGAAAAGCCGTGCGTCACCTCGTTGCGCGAGGTTTTCGCAATTTCCGTCTCAACAACCTGGGACACCTCGCCCTGTTCGACGAATTGCAGGGACTGAAACTGCAAAGCGGCTGGCGGCTCTTCACCCTGAACAGCCAGGCGGCGCTGGCCTGGAAAGAACTCGGAATCACCGAAACGACCTTGTATCTGGAGGATGACCGTAGCAACCTCGCAGACCTGTTGCGGCGTGATACGGGCCTGGATACCAGTCTGACCGTCTATGCCTCGGTACCGCTGATCACCTCCCGGATTCCCCTGCGCGGCCTGCGCAGCGACAGCCCGGTCCTGTCGGATCGCGACGATGCCTACCGTGTGACCCAACGCGGCGGTGAGACGGTGGTCAGCTCAAACACCGACTTTTCCCTGCTGAAACACCTGCCCGAACTGGAGAAGATGGGATTTTACCGCTTCATCATCGACCTGTCCCACATCGGCCCCTTCTCCGCCAGGGGCAAACAGGTCCTGGACGCGCTACGCCGGGGCGGCAACGTACCGGACACCTCGGATTTCAACTTTGAACGGGGCATGGAATAATAAAATCTCCCCCTTATGCCGACGGCGACATCTCCGGCCGCATGCCGGCATCGGGCAGGGTCTCCAGCAGGCTGTCGGCTAGCTCCGTCACCCCCCGTAAACGATCATAGTCCGGGTCGCGCAAGGGCATGGCCGAAGCGCCTCCCGTCAGAGCATGACCGCGGTCACGCCACAGGTCGCGCTTTGTTCTTCGGTCCACGACACGTGCCTCGGCCGCGATCTCGAACTCCGGCGGAGGATTGCTCTCGCCATAGGTCGCACTGCTGAACAGGAAATCGACATGGACTGCCAACACCAGATCGACCGGAGTCCCAGCCCTGCCCGCCAGTTCCTCAGCCGACACGGAAGTCAGAGCCCGGCGTTCCAGACGATCGGACGGGACCGCCATCGTTACAAGATAGCCCTTCCTTTCCAATACCCGTCGCACCTGAGCTGAAATTTCCCGATCGAGTCCGCTTTGCGGCAGGGGCCTGTAGCTCTTGTCAAAAGACACCCCCACCAGGGCGACGCTTTGAGCCGTCTTTGGCCATGCCGCGACATCGACGAACAAAGGCGCCTTCGGTGCCGTCGCACACCCCGCCAGCCACCCCGCCAGCAGGGTAATGCCGAGCAGCCTCGAGATGAATGAACGAAGTTTCATATCGGACTCCCTGGCTGGTTTTCACTCGGAGTCTCCGGATGAACGCCAGCTGAAAATTCTGCCTGATTTCGAATTCTGATTCCCCCCTCTCCTTAATTGGATTTTAACCCGCGACTCACGGTCGTCAAATACCTCTGCGTTTCAATATCGCCGTTTTCGGCATGGAGGACATATGGCTCGCTTCCGCACCATCCCTACTTTTATCGAAGCCAGGCGGGTTCAGCGGCGAACCGTGATCGCCCCTGCGGCAAACGGACACCAAGGCATTTACGTCGTCTATCCCGGCGATTACCTTTGCGTGGATTGTGAAGGACGCATCTTTCCCTGCAAAGCAGAGGACTTTGAGCGCCAATACGAACCCGTCGATGAATCGGCCCCATGACTCACCAGGAAAAGGAGAATTGCCATGGTCGAAATCTGCCCCCTATGCGGTCGCTACACTCTGACGCAGGAATATCCTCCCAAACCCTGTTCCATCTGTGAAGAGGAACTGTCGTACCCTAGCTCCGTGCCGCCACGCAGCGCCCCTTCCCGAGAGGCTCAACGTCAACAGTCGTCTGAAAGGCGCCCAGCCGGCTGAGAGGCACCTGTTCAAAGGTTTTCCCCTCGCAACCTCACTCCTCGACGGAAGGCTGCGGAATGCATGTCATGCAGGCCTCGATGGCGCCGGGGCGTCCGAGCACGACAAGCACGTCGCCGGCCTGCAGTACGGTATCCGGTGAGGGCGACACGATCCGCTGTTCGCCGCGCCGGATACCGATCACCGACAATCCGATTCGATGGCGCAAATCGAGGTCGGTCAACGTGCGTCCGACCCATCCCGAGGAATCGGGAAAACCGACCTCACCGATTTGAAACCCCGCTTTGCCACCCTCCCCCTCTTTCCGTCGCGGAGCAAACAACGCATCGGCCTGCACCAGGCTGTCATGGCTGCCGAGCAACACCAGACGGTCTCCCGGCAACAGCATGAAATCGGCATCGGGATCGAAATGGCTCTGTCCGGATCGATCGACCGCCACCAATGTCGCACCTGTTCTGGGGCGCAGTGCCAGTTCGCCCAGGCGTTTGCCGCCGGCCGGAGAACCGGGGCGCAGGCGGACTTCCTTCAGGGTCATGGGCCAGGGCGCTTGATCGAAAATCGCCTCGCGGGCCGTGGAAAGGAGGTCGACGGCCTGCTCGGCGGCGTCGAGATTCGGCCACAGAACGCGATCGGCACCGGCTTTGCGAAAGGCTTCTTCCTGTTTCGCGTTCTGCGCCGTTAAAACCACCTTGCCCTTGAAATCCTGCTGTCGCAAACCTTCGAGAAGGGACATATTGGGGCCGTATCCCGGCATGGCACTGACCACCCAGGGGACCTGATCCAGCGGCAGATGATCGAGGCTGTGCGCATCGCCGGCATCTCCGTAACGAACCCGCAAGCCTTCGGCGGCCGCCTTCTGCACCACTTCGGGATTAAAGTCGACGCCGAGCAGGGTTTTGCCCCGCGCCAGCAGATTCGCGGCGATATGGCTGCCGAAATTGCCCAGACCAAACAGGATCACATCTACTGGAACATCCGTATCGCCGGAATCGCCCATCGTTTCCCGGAAAGGATGCCGCCGCTGCAAAAACCCCAGAAAAGGCGCCAGACGTTCATACATGCGCCCGCTATCTAGAATGAGATAACTCGACAGTCCGATGGTGATGACTCCAACCAGAGTAATCATGCCCAGCATGTTTTGATCGAGATGACCGACCTGCATGCCCAGCGCCCCGAGAATCAGGGAAAACTCGGATATCTGTCCAAGGGAAACCCCGGCCAGAAAACCCGTGCGTTTGGAATACCCCATCCAGCGCATGATCCCCGCCACCAGCAGCGGTTTGAAAAGCAGGACGAAAAGGCTCAGTACCACCACGATCAGCACACCGCGACCACTGAGAGAAAATTCGAGATGGGAACCGAGGGAAATGAAAAAGAAAAGCAAAAGAAAATCGCGCAAAGTCACCAGGCGCGTCGCCAGTATTTCACGAAATGAGGTCGACGCCAGAGATATTCCCGCCAGAAAGGCACCGACCTCCAGGCTTAACTTAAGTTGTTGGGACAACGCCGACCAGAGAGCCGCATAACCGATGGCGAACAGCAGCAGCAATTCCTGCGACCCTGCCAGACGGGACAACAACCCGGGCAGTACATAACGCATCAGAAGGGCCGTAATCCCGATAAAAACACCACCCTTGAGCAATACCAGCAGGCCGTCGCGTATCATCCCCCCGCCGGTGCCGCTGCTCCATGCCGTCAGGGCGATCATGGCCAGAATGACCGCCAGGTCCTGAACGATGAGCACCCCAAGATCGATTTTGCCGTGCAGGGCATCGATTTCACGCTTGTCCGACAGCAATTTGACGATGATGACGGTGCTCGAAAACGTCATGGCAGCGCCGACGTAAAATGCCTGCAGAGGTGCGAAATCGAGCATCAGGGCCAACAGATACCCGGTGCCGAACGTCAGGACGATCTGACCGCTGCCGATGGCCAGAGCCGCCGGACCGGTACTGCGAATGAGATTTACATCGAGCTTGAGTCCGACCACGAACAGCAACAGGGCTATCCCCAAAGTGGCAAGCAGTTCGTGTTCGCGGTCGGCCTGCCAGAGATTCAACCCCAGCGGTCCCACCAGGATGCCGACCGCGATAAAAGCCACGATCAGCGGCTGGCGCAACTTTTGGCTTATCGCGCCGACCGCGGCGCTGGCGGCCAACACCAGAGATGTTTCCAGAAAGATGCCGTCGACCTGCATGTTGTGCCCTCCCGGCTTAAGGCTTCCCTTTGCTATATTGTAATCGGACCCTGTTGAAAATACAAAAACGGGGCCCCGCCATCATCGGCAACAGGGCCCCGCATCATCTATTTTGCGCTGGAAAGACCTTTTACCCGCGAACCGGTTGCATGGGACGCGCTACCAGGTAAGCCAGGGCAAAAGTCAGCAACACGCCGCAGAGGCCTGCCAAACCGGTTGTCAAGGCTCCATGCTCGATGCCGGCGAGCTGGTAATCGGCTACGGGAGACCAGAAGGATGCAACCGCGGAAGGGAAAAAACCGAGACGTTCCGCAACCCGTTCCAGGCCGTCGGGCAGAGAGCTGGCAAGAGGGCTCAACAGCAGAGCTGTCAGGCAAGCGACCGACAGGGGCAAAGCCACGGCGCGTCGGTCCACGAGATCCTGCGCCGAACGCGGTGCCAGCAGAGCGAAGACCGCTGCCGTTATCACCCCTTCGCCGACCCCGATCAGAGCATGCACGCCAAGCATGGCTCCGGTTACGGTAGCGAAGGCAACGCCGCCGGATGCGGAAAGCTCCACGCAAACCGCCAGCGCCGCCAGCATCACCGACAACCAGCCGGTGGCTCCATACAAAAGACTGCGCCGAAACAGGGAACACTCCGGATGTCGTTGCAACACCCGTTGCAGAGGAGCTGCAACCACCACACCAAGCAGCGCCATATTAAACAGGTTGGCCCCCAGGACCATGACGCCGCCATCGCCGAACACCAGGGCCTGTACCACCACCACCAGGGTCATGGCCAGAACGGCGAAAGGCACGCCAAGCAAACCAGCAGCCAAAACGCCGCCGAGCAGATGCCCGGAAGTTCCGCCCGCTATCGGAAAGTTCATCATCTGACCGGCAAAAATCAATGCCGCGACAGCGGCGAAGCGCCCCACGCCGGGCTTGCGGACGCTGCGAACGGCGGCTAAAACGGCGGCCGAGACGCCTGCTATGGCGACAGCGGCCGTCACCGGACAAACCGCACCTTGAAGCATTTGATCGGGGATATGCATCTGTTCCTCCTTCGATTTCGTTGGTAAACAACCACCGCGTTGACGGTTGAAACTCTGATGCTTTCGCAAAAAACATCAAATGGGATGGCTAGGCAAAAAGCGCCAAATGCAAGGCGCGCGATTGTGCAGCAATGAAGCGTACTTACGTACATCGAAGCAGCGAGGCAATCGCAGCAACGCAGCAGTTGACGAGTTTGCGACGCCGTCAAATTCTAACAGCTGATGGCTGCTGGTGCCAGCTCCATGAGGGATCGGTAATAACTTTCTCCCCGCGTATCGGAAAGAATCGCTGCAATCTTTCCGGTAACGGCCTCGCGGGAAACGTAGAGATTGTAAATATAACCCGACAACCGGGTATCGCCTGCCAGAATATAGCCGTTGATCCGCCCATCCCGCAAATAAACGCGCCGGAACAGGCGACCATCGGTGAAGGTAACCGGCTCCCCCTCGAACTGCCCGGCCGAGATGACCGGAAAATCGATATGCTTGCGCAGCACGTTGGCATTAAGGGAACCGGGATAAACTTCACGGCTGCCCAGCACGTTGGCCGCCGCCACCCGCGCCTG
>JASKKK010000053.1 GCA_030154185.1 Desulfuromonadales bacterium | reverse complement strand
TAAACCAGGCATTGGGATATGAGAGGATAAATTGCGGTTCCGCAATGTGGCGAAGACGTGCAAGTTGCTGCTCCGCAACTGGTGCGGTATCCTCGGTATCCGGCAAGCGCACAGGCAGGAAAGTATTGCCGGACCATTTCCAGACTGCACAGATCGTATCCGATGGCAGGGGGGCCAACAGGTGATCTACACGCGTTTGCAACGCTTCGATTTCCTGTTTTTCTCCCAGCAGATTCCCCAGTGCGCCACCAACCATCTCCGCCATGACGGTGAGACTTGCAACCCGTTGATCGAGAAATTCCCGTTCGGTCAATTTGAGAATCAAAAAACCGCCAAACAGAAGTGCGGCCCCCAGCAACAAGGTAATATGTAATATAATTTCGGTGCGTAAGCCGTATGTTTTAGACACCCGGCTACCTCCCGCTCAAAAGATAAGCCCACGTCAATGAGCCACTGCAAAAGTCTAAAATATCACAGGCGAAAAACAGTCACAACGGAAAGAGGCGACCTGCCATGCTATCCGGTGTCCATTCGGAAACTCCGGATGGACACCATCACAGCGTAAAAGAACCGTTTCCGAATGATAACGCTTTGGTAACGCGGATGTTGATAACCATCATTTGCGCAATGACTATCCATCTCGGCCAAATAGATACCCAATGACCTTTCTGAAAAGCTCTCTGAGAAACAACATCGCAAAGCTCAACATCTTCGCCTTCCTGAAGATGACCCTGTTCCCCATGGCCGTCATCACCTTGTTCTGGAAGGACCATATCGGTTTGAGCCTGACGGAGATTCTGGTACTCCAGGGGCTGTTCTCCCTTGCCAGCGTGATGATGGAATACCCTTCGGGCTACGTGAGCGACCGTCTCGGCTACCGGGCCGCCTTGCTGATTGCCTCCCTGTTCGGCATCATGGGATGGACAGCTTATTTTTATGCGGATTCATTTGCAAGCGTCCTCATGGCGGAACTGCTTCTAGGAATCTGCTATGCATTCATCAGCGGTTCCGACAGTGCTTTGCTGTTCGAAAGCCTGCATACCGACCAGCGCGAGGACCAATATGCACGCTACGACGGCCGCATGACCAGTTGGGGGCAGACCGGCGAAGCGGCCGGCGCACTGTTTGCCGGCATGATGTATGCCGCCTCCCCTCTTCTTCCCTTTGCCATGCAGATCGGGATCTGGGTACTGGCCTTCGGCATTTGCCTGACTTTGCATGAATCCCCGGCAGACCAGGGGCCGGCCATCCAGTCCCACCTGTCGGAGGCCGTGAGCGTGTGTCGCTACGTCTGGCATGAAAAACCGGCCATTCGCCTAACGATACTCTTCGGTACCCTGCTGGGCCTGGCTTCCTTTTATACCGTGTGGATGATTCAACCTTTCATGCAACAATGCCGGGTCCCGCTGGCATGGTTCGGACCGATATGGGCCGGCGCCAACCTTACCATTGCCGCATGTTCCCTGCTCAGCCACAGATTTCAATACTATCTCGGCATCCGCGGTATGTGCATCCTGTTCATCATTCTTATCGTCACCGCATACAGCGGACTCGGATTCACAGCCGGACTGGGAAGCTTCGCCTTTTACTACCTGCTGACCGCCATGCGCGGCCTGCAGGGCCCCATGATACGTCACCGCCTGCAGCAGGCCAGCGCCCGCCGCAATCGCGCCAGCATCCAGTCCCTGCACAGCCTGTCTTTTCGGGTTGGATTCATCGTCACCGGCCCTTTGATCGGTATGACTGCCGACAGCTGGGGGCTGGATGGCGCCTTCCTGCTGCTGGCCGTAGCCTTTGCGATAGTTCTGCCGCCGACGGCGAAAAAGTTTCTGGCATTGACAGCCAGGTAAAGATTCCGACGCACTCAGCACTCAGCACTCAGCACTCAGCACTCAGCACTCAGCACTCAGCACTCAGCACTCAGCACTCAAGAGATTCTACCTTCCCCCAACCCACCTACCAGATGTTCGAGAAAAGATGCGGCGTCCATGACGATGCCCAAGGACTGGCGACTGCCGCGGTCCCGAAGTTTGGTCACCACTGCCGGATTGACGTCGACGCAGATCGTCACCACGCTGGCCGGCAACAGATTGCCGGTAGCGACGGCATGCAGTGTGGTGCCGATCATGATGGCCATACCGACATCCTCTACATGGCGGCGCATGATACGTTGCGCCTCCAGCACGTCCGTAACGACATCGGGCAGGGGACCGTCGTCGCGAATCGAACCGGCCAGAACAAAGGGAATCGCCCGACTTATGCAGGCGTGCATCACTCCTTTGGTCAAAACCCCGTGTTCCACCGCTTTGGCAATGGAACCGGCCCGTCGAATCCGGTTGATGGCCCACAAATGGTGTGCATGCCCTTCCCTCTCGGGCGGATCGCCTCCAACAGGTACGCCGAGAGAAGTACCATACAAGGCTGCTTCGATATCGTGAGCCGCGAGGGCATTACCGGCAAACAGAACATCGATCCAGCCGTCCCGAAGAAGTTTTTCCAGTATCGGCCCTGCACCGGTATGAATGATGGCGGGTCCGCCGACCAGCAGGATTTTGCCGCCTGCGTCCTTGATTCGACGGGCGGCGTGCACGATATGCTGCAGCAAGGGCCGCTTGGGCTTCTCTGCCGAAACGGCGCTCTCCATAAAACGAAAATGGCCCCTGTTGTTTTTTTGCGGAGGATAGCAGACCCGAACCCCTGCGGTTTCGATCACCACACGTTGTCCCGCCTCGACATCGGCCATCGGAACGGTCCAGGCATTTTGCATCGCTTGATCAAGTACAATGGCCAGATCCATCTCTTCTCCTGCCACCGAAAGCCATCTGTCCTTGACAAAAACCTCCGTGGGAAGATTCGTTGTGGCGTAAAAGCGATCCGGCAACACACCGTCGGCAGGAGCCGGCTCCCATCTTGCCGGTTTCGGCATTACCGGTTCGACGCCGAGCATGGCAAGATTCTGCAAAACCGATTGAAGCACGGCTTCATCTGGCGCATTGATGCATAGCACTGCACAACTTTCATCCTTGCGCGTCCTGCCGATTTGCAATTCGACAATTTCGTAGGTACCTCCGAAACGTTCCACCGTATCGAGGACCTGGGACAGGACCGGTCGATCGATAAAATGTCCTTCAAGCTTGACGTGTTGCTCCGGCATTTCAATCCTCCTCGCAGGCAGGCAACGAGCACTCAAAGGTTTTCCCTGGCCAGGGGGGTAGTCTATGCAGTAAAATGAAGGGCCAGCGTTAATAAAGGACCACCGAACATGATCGATGCCATCTCTCTGCTGAAAAAATATTATCCCGCCGGCAGCGATGCGTACGCCATCCTGCTCAAACACAGTCAAAGCGTCGCTGCCAAGGCTACCGAGATCGCCCGCTTTTTACCGGAATCGACGGTGGATGTGACTTTTGTCATCGAAGCGGCACTCTTACACGACATCGGCATACGTTTCACTTCAGCCACCACCCTCGGTTGCTTCGGCGACCTTCCCTATTTATGTCACGGCCTGAAGGGTCGGGAGTTACTGGAAGCCGAAGGATTGCCGCGACATGCCCTGGTATGCGAACGCCATATCGGCGTCGGTCTGACCGCAGCCGAAATCGCACGACAGGAACTCCCCTTACCCGAGCGGGACATGCTGCCGACAACCCTCGAGGAACAGATCATCGCCTATGCCGACCTGTTCTTCTCCAAAAATCCTGCCAGCGCCGGTCTGGAACGAACCCCCGATGAGGTACGCAAGTCACTGACCCGTTTCGGAACCGACAAGGTGGACATATTCGACCGGTGGCACGCCATGTTCACTAATTCAGTTTTCTCCCGTCCTAAATCAGCAAGCTCAGAATAAAAACCCCAAAAACAAAGACCGCCTTCCTGAAGGAAGACGGCCCTCGTTGCTACGTCCTACCGAGGCGATTCCATCTCATCCAATTGCAGATAGCGATAGATTTCCTCGGCACGGGAGGATATCCGTTCTTCGTAGACCGCAAAATACCTTTCCACGGTCGGGATGCGGCCAAGCCAACTGATGATGGCTGCCAGCTCCGCCGAACCGAGGTAAACCTGGGCGTCGTCCCCGAGTCGGTTATCGAAATTGCGCGTGGATGTGGAAAAAACCCGCGCACGGGCCGGAACCCTCGCCTGATTGCCCATGCAAAGCGAACAGCCGGGGAGCTCCATACGGGCACCGATGGCGCTGAAATTGGCAAATAGAGCCTCATCCTTCAACTGCTGATGATCCATGCGCGTCGGCGGGCAGACCCAGGTGCGCACCCGGTCATTGAAATGTCGCCCTTCCCAGATAGCCGCAGCGGCACGGAAATGACCGATATTGGACATGCATGAGCCGATGAAGACATCATCGATGGCCTCTCCGGCGATCTCCGACAGAGGATGCACATCATCCGGATCGTTGGGACAACAGACAAGGGGTTCGTTCAGCTCATCAAGATCCACCTCGATCACCGCCGCATAGCGGGCATGGGCATCGGCGCGCAGAAGAGCGGGGTTTTCCAGCCATTCTTCGATGGCTGCGATACGATTGCGCAAAGTTTCGGACGATTCGTAACCATCGTCTATCATGCTCTTCATCAGCGCCACGTTGGAGCGCAAAAAGGCGGCTACCCGCTCCTCGCTCAACTGGATGCAGCCTGCCGCGGCACTCCGTTCGGCAGCCGCACAAGTCAACTCGAAGGCCTGCTCGACGGTCAGATCCTCGAGCCCTTCCATCTCCAGGATACGACCGTTGAATACGTTTTTCTTGTTCTTTTTCGGGACCGTCAAAAGCCCTTGATTAATGGCCGTATAGGGAATGGCATTGACGACATCCCGCAGTGTGATACCCGGCTGCAACGTGCCCTTGAAGCGCACCAGCACCGATTCCGGCATATCCAGTGGCATGAACCCCAGCGCACCGGCGAAAGCCACCAGTCCCGAACCTGCAGGAAAGGATATCCCCATGGGAAAACGGGTGTGGGAATCGCCGCCCGTTCCGACGGTATCCGGCAGCAAAAGACGATTGAGCCAGCTGTGAATAACGCCATCGCCCGGACGCAAGGCGACCCCGCCACGCTCCTCCATAAACACCGGCAAGGTCTGATGCATCCTGACATCGGTAGCCTTGGGGTAAGCCGCGGTATGGCAGAAGGACTGCATGAACAGCGGCGTCTGAAATTTAAGGCAAGCCAGTTCTTTCAATTCGTCGGCCGTCATCGGCCCGGTGGTATCCTGCGAACCGACCGTTGTCATGCGTGGTTCACATGAGGTGCCCGGCAACACGCCGGGAAGACCACAGGCCTTGCCGACCAGTTTCTGCGCCAGGGTATAACCCCGGCCGGGCTCCGCCACGGGGTTATCCGGCCTGGTGAACAGGGTGGAGGGTTCCATCTGCAAAGTCTGTCGCGCTCGCTCCGTCAAGGAACGCCCGATGATCAGAGGTATCCTGCCACCGGCCTGGTATTCGTCCGGCAGAGTATTGGGCGCCAGATCGAAAGAAACCAATACCTCCCCTGCGTCATCCAGAATACGTCCCGCCAGAGGTTCAACGACGACTTCGGCACCATGCTCAAGTTTGTCGACATCGGCACATATGGGCAAAGCGCCGGAATCCTGCGCGGTATTGAAAAAAATCGGTGCGATGGCACCACCGATGACCACCCCGCCGCGACGTTTATTGGGCACGCCGGGGATATCTTCACCGATATGCCAGAGCAGGCTGTTGCAAGCCGATTTGCGCGAAGATCCCGTACCCACCACATCGCCGACAAAGGCCACCTGATGACCGGCCTTGCGCCACTCCGCAATGGTTTGCACACCGTTGGGGAACCGGTTTCGCCCCATGCTCAGGGCATGCAGAGGGATATCGGGCCGACTCCAGGCATCGCCCGCCGGCGACAAATCGTCAGTGTTGATCTCCCCTTCTACCTTGAAAATTTTAACCCGGATGCTCTCAGGTATCTTGGGACGGCCTGTAAACCAGTCTGCATTCGCCCAATTTTCCAGAACCTGACGGGCATGGGGGTTGCTGTCGGACAAAGCCAGAACATCCTCGAAAGCATCGTAAACCAGAATCAACCCGCTCAAGGCCTTGACCGCCATCGGCGCCAGTTGCGCATCGTCCAGCGCGGACAGCAAGGGGGCGATATTATAGCCGCCAAGCATGGCGCCGAGTAATTCAACGGCCGCGCCCCTGTCGAGCAAAGGACTCTCCACCGCACCGCGCACAATGCGCCCGAGAAACTCGGCTTTGACCTCCGCGGCCGGATCGACGCCCGGTGCGATTCGGTTTGTAAACAGATCGACCAGCAATGTTTCCTTACCCGCAGGAGGAGCCGTCATCAACCGGCACAGTTCTGCGGTCTGTTCAGCATTCAGAGGCAGGGGTGGAATCCCCATGGATGCACGGTCGTCAACATGTCGCAAATATTCATTGAGCATCAAATATCTCCTCACATCTCAGGGCAACCGGAAGCCGCCAGGCATTAATTGTATCCTTTATCAGGGGTTATCTGCATCTTCATAAATTAAAAGACATATTCGGTTCTGGTCAAGCGTGCCGTTCCCCGAAAGCAAACTTATCAAAACACAATCCTTGGCCGGAAAAAAAACGCCCGCGCGGCAGACACCGAACGGGCGTTTTCACTCAATCCTCTGGTTTTTCAGTAAGGTTGCGCAGGTTGCGTAGACCTCTGTTGCTGATTAGGCGTTATGGTTATGGCAACGCGCCGGTTCATCTGACGACCGGCTTCGGTGGCATTGCTCGCGATGGGTTTGGTCTCCCCATAACCGACGGTTAACAACCGCATGGGCGCCACACCGTACCCGACGAGTGCGTTTTTCACGGAATCGGCACGCTGACGCGAAAGCTGCATGTTGTACTGCTCGCTTCCCGTGCTGTCGGTGTGTCCGGCAATCTGAATCGTCGTCTGCGGATAATTGTTGAGCACGCCGGCAACCCGCTGCAGCTCGTCATACCCTCCCGGCTTGACGGTATAGGAGTTGATATCGAACAGAACATCCGACTTGAAAGTCACGGCAAGCACTTCGGCATCACGCTGAATACTCGCCCCTTCAACCCCGGCAAGCTGCTGTCGCATGGCCATTTCCTGTTTTTCCATGTAATTGGCGAAGAAACCGCCAGCCGTACCCCCCAACGCCGCACCGATACCGGCGCCGATAAGAGTTCCTTCCGTATCGCCGCCGATAAGTTGCCCCAACCCGGCCCCAACGGCAGCCCCGGTCCCCGCACCGATAGCCACGCCTTTCTGGGTTCGCGTCATGGGCTGGCTGCAACCCGCAGCCACAAGGGTAAGCAGCGCAACGACTGTCAGCAATTTTTTCATGACCTGCTCCTTCCAAAAGTTGTTGGATTATTGAGATCAATGATGAGAAATATCTTCGCCGTACTCATATTTAGCATGCCGCCCCAAAAAAGCAAAGATTAATTATGAACGGTTTTCCACCCTTGAGTTTTCTTTTAGGACGAGCCATTTTCGGAAAAGTTTACCACCGGCAAAAAATTATTTCCACCGCGCCTTATGCCGAAAGAATTGGCCTTTACCCGATTCCTCCGCCAGGCAGGCAAAACCATGTCACAGCGCAAAATACAGTCTTTTTCTGACGCACCGTCACAAGATCGTTCGTCGTTCTAAGACATCGAGCTTCCGATTATCTGGCGGTATCCTTCATAAACCAAACGCATCGATCTGCGTACACGTGCAAGCAGACGGGTAAAATTCAACGGTTTTGCAACAAAATCAAAGAACCCCATATCGAGCAGCAACGCCTCTTCTTCCGCATACGCTCTGTTCGACATACCGATAACGGGAATTTGGCGAGACCGACAGTTGGTCTGCAGCGTTCGGAAAACGTCTTTTCCGCTCATACCCGGCAAAGCCGTCTCCATGAGAATGAGATCCGGCATTTTGCCCAAAACCAATTTGAGGGCTGCAGCTCCGTTATTTGCCGACAACGTTCGATATCCCGCCTGCTGCAACCTTGAACTGACGGTTTTGCAATAGACATCCTCATCCACGACCAAAACCGTGCGAAACTCGTTGCCGCGCGGGTCCGCCTCCTTCAGATAAAATACTCTGATGGCCTGGTCGATTTCGGCTGGTGTCGCCAGAACCGGAACGGTGCGCAAACCGGTTTTGAAAGCCACGTCATCCAAGGTTGCAAGGTCCAACGGATCACATGTGGCGAGATACAGAGTGCGGTCCTTGATCCCGAGAGGGAAAACCTTTCTTTCCACAGCCATTTTACTGTCAATCTTCCGGGCAAGGTCTTCCAATTGAACGGGACGACGAATCCTTTCAATCTTTTTCATGTTGTACTGTCGGGCCAGGATACGCAGAATGTCCTTGTCACAGATAATTCCCAACTGTTCAAAGATCTGACCAAGAGGCTGTTTGGTTATTTTCTGCCGCGCCAGAGCTTTATCCAGATCCGCCTGGGTTATCACTCCCATACCAAGCAGAATTTCCCCGAACCTTAAACGCTTTTTCATAGTACAAACATCCCCATACGACTATTTCTTGACTTTCTTACTCAGGATCATTCGGACTTTCAACAATGCAACTTCTGATCCATCCCGAATCCTGGGCCTCTTCGCAAGCCGCCTGGTTTTCCCGGCATCGGCCGGCATTGCCCCGCTTAAAACTTGAAAAGGCCTTCATTTCCATGCTAATTTCACGGTTTGTGAAAACGCGATATCGAAACTACGGAGGTTGACCGATGAAAATAAACAGGGAGCAGGTTGAACATGTCGCGCGATTGGCGCGTCTGGCTCTGTCGGACACGGAACTGGAGACCCTGACCGGGGAGATGGATGCCATCCTCGACTATGTAGAAAAGCTTAACGAACTCGACACGGATCACATCGTACCCACGGCCCACGCCGTTCCTGTGGAAAATGCTTTTCGCGAGGACAGCGTCGGTGCATCCATCGGCTCGGAGAAAGCCCTGCAGAACGCCCCTGAAGCTTCGGACAACTGTTTTGTCGTCCCCAAGGTTATTGAATGATTTCCCGCCAGGTGACCCGAGACCGTCCTGCAACCTGCCACGGTTTCAGTAATCGGCAGTCTCTCTGGTCGCTCCATACAAGTTACAGGAGAGCAACATGGCATTAACGGATCTAACCGTCCATGAACTGCAAGCGCTTTTAAGAACCCGGGAGATATCTTCCCGCGAACTTACCCTGGCTTTTCTCAAGCGTATTGCCGACACCGACAAGCACATCGGTGCCTTTATCACCACCTGTGAAAAGACGGCTCTTGAAAATGCCGACAGGGCCGACGCACGCCTGTCTGCAGGGAACGCCGCCCCTCTGACCGGCATTCCCCTGGCCCTCAAGGATATTTTCATTACCGAGGATATCCGCACCACCTGCGCATCGCAGATCCTCGACAATTTTATCCCGCCATATAACGGCACCGCAGTGCGCAAATTGATGGAGCAGGAGGCCGTCCTGCTCGGCAAGCTGAACATGGATGAATTCGCCATGGGCAGTTCCAACGAAAACAGCGCTTTCGGAACCGTTAAAAATCCCTGGAACCGGGAATGCGTACCCGGAGGATCTTCGGGAGGTTCGGCAGCCGCCGTGGCTGCCCGCCAGGCGGGGGCAACCCTGGGAACCGATACCGGCGGCTCCATTCGTCAGCCGGCTTCCCACTGCGGCGTGGTGGGACTCAAGCCGACTTATGGTCGCGTTTCGCGCTATGGCGTCGTCGCTTATGCCTCGTCTCTCGACCAGGTCGGGCCGGTGGCACGCGACGTGGAAGACTGTGCCATTATGCTTGGTGCCGTTGCCGGATACGATCCTGCGGATTCGACCTCTATCAACCTGCCTGTTCCCGACTACCAGGCAGCTTTGAAACAGGGGGTTAAAGGTCTCAAGATCGGTTTGCCCAAGGAATATTTCATCGAGGGACTCGATGCCGACATCCAGCAAACTATCGACAAAGCCATAAACACCCTGCGCGAACTCGGCGCGGAGACGGTAGAGGTATCGCTGCCGCATACCGAGTACGCCGTCGCCTGTTACTATCTTATCGCCACCGCCGAAGCCTCCAGCAACCTCGCCCGCTACGACGGGGTGCGCTATGGCAAGCGGATGGACGACGGGCGGGGTCTCATCGATATGTACATGAAGAGCCGCGCTGCAGGATTCGGCCCCGAGGTAAAACGCCGCATCATGCTCGGCACCTACGCCTTGTCGTCGGGTTATTACGACGCCTACTACCTCAAGGCACAGAAGGTGCGAACCCTCATTCGCCAGGATTTTCTCGATGCCTTCAACCACGTCGACGTCATCCTGACGCCGGTTGCACCGACACCCGCCTTTCGCATAGGCGAAAAAACCGCCGATCCGCTGCAAATGTACCTGTCGGACATTTTCACCATTCCCGTCAACCTGGCGGGCACCTGCGGTTTAAGCGTCCCTTGCGGTTTTTCCCGCGACGGCCTGCCCATCGGCATGCAACTCATCGGCCGGCCCTTTGGCGAAGAAACGATTCTGCAGTCCGCTTACGCCTACGAGCAGGCTACGGAGTGGCATCGCCACAGCGCCCCCCTGTAGTCACCAACGGCAAGACCGGAACGTGTCCTGCCGTCAAAAGGAATCGCCCCAAAGAGCCATGCGCAAAAACCGGAAAACAGTCGGCCTTGCGCATGCGGAAGGAATCGACCATGACATCGCGATATGAAGTTGTTATAGGGCTCGAAGTTCACGTTCAGCTCACCACCCAAACCAAAATTTTCTGCAACTGTTCCACCGCCTTCGGCAAGCAGCCCAACAGCCAGACCTGCCCGGTCTGTCTCGGTTTGCCCGGTGCCCTGCCGGTGCTGAACCGCAAGGTGGCAGAATACGCCATCAAAACCGGACTGGCAACCAACTGCAGCATAGCTCCGCGTTCGATTTTCGCACGTAAAAATTATTTCTACCCCGACCTGCCCAAAGGCTACCAGATATCGCAGTTCGAATTGCCGATCTGCGAACACGGACGGCTCGATATCGAGGTCGAAGGCCAGCCCAAATCGATCGGCATAACCCGCATTCATATGGAAGAAGATGCCGGCAAACTGCTGCACGACAGCGGCGACACCTCGCGTGTCGACCTCAACCGGGCCTGCACGCCGTTGCTGGAAATCGTTTCCGAACCGGACATGCGGTCCTCCGACGAGGCCATCGCCTACCTCAAGAAACTGCATCAGATCGTCGTCTATCTCGGAGTCTGCGACGGAAACCTTGAAGAAGGCTCCTTCCGCTGCGACGCCAATGTGTCGATTCGTCCCTGGGGACAGAAGGAATTCGGCACCCGTGCCGAACTGAAGAACATCAACTCCTTCCGTTTTATCAAGCAGGCCATCGACTACGAAATCGAACGACAGACCGACATTCTCGATGACGGCGGCAGGGTAATCCAGGAAACCCGTCTGTTCGATACCGACAGTGGCACCACCCGTTCCATGCGCGGCAAGGAAGAAGCACACGATTACCGGTATTTCCCGGATCCGGACCTGGTCCCCCTGATCGTTTCTGACGCATGGGTCGAACAGATGCGCCGTGAACTTCCCGAACTTCCGGAAGCCAAGATAAGCCGGTTTGTCGGCGAATTGGGGCTCCCTGCCTACGATGCCGAGGTACTGGCCGCGGACCGTTTAATGGCAGAATACTATGACAGTCTGGTGGCCCTCAACGGCAATGCCAAGCTCTGCGCCAACTGGGTTATGGGAGAACTGCAGCGCGCCCTCAACGACAGCGGCACAAGCATTGCCGATTGTCCCGTAACGCCGCAACTGCTGGCCGGCATCCTCAAACGCATCGACGACAACACCATTTCCAACAAAATTGCCAAAACCGTTTTCGACGCCATGTGGCAAAGCGGCAAGGACGCCGACACCATCATCGAAGAACAAGGCCTCAAGCAGGTTACCGACACCGGTGCCATCGAAGCTATCGTCGACGAGGTGATGGCGGCCAACCCAGGCCAGGTCGAGGAGTACCGGGGCGGCAAAGAAAAATTGATGGGCTTTTTTGTCGGCCAGGTCATGCGCGCCACCAAGGGCAAGGCCAATCCCGCGGCTGTCAACGAAATGTTGAAGAAAAAACTGTCAGGCTAACCTTGATCAAAAAGCTCAAAAGGTTACGCTAAAGTAAGAATCGCATTCGTCCTATGGGACTTATAGGCCTTATGGGTCCCATGAATCAACGGACCGTTGCTGACCGCACTCAGCACGCAGCATCCCGGAGCTTTGCATGTCCATAAAGCCTATTGAATACCGTCATGGAGTAGTTCGCATGATCGATCAGCGTCTGCTCCCCACGGAAGAGTTGTGGCTCGAATACAGCGACTACCAGACTGTTGCCGAAGCCATTCGTACCATGGTCGTCCGCGGTGCGCCGGCCATCGGTGTGGCGGCTGCCTACGGAGTCGCCCTGGGAGCGCGGGATATCGAGGCCGAGACGTTCGAGGATTTCTATGCCGCTTTGGAAGAGATCTGCGATGTCCTGGCCGCCACACGCCCTACCGCCGTCAACCTGTTCTGGGCCCTGGAGCGCATGAAAGCCAAAGCCCGCGAACTGACCGGGACGCCCATACCTGAGATCAAGGCGGCTCTGCTGGACGAAGCCCACACCATAGCTGCGCAGGATGAAGCCATTAACCGCAGCATGGGCAGGCACGGCGCCGAGCTTATCGCTGACGGTGCGCGGGTTTTGACCCACTGCAATGCAGGTGCCCTGGCCACCGGGGGATACGGCACCGCTCTGGGTGTGATTCGCGCAGCCGTAGAGAACGGCAAACAGATAAGCGTGCTGGCTGACGAAACCCGTCCGTTTCTGCAGGGCTCCCGTCTGACAGCCTGGGAGCTTCACAAAGACGGCATTCCTGTCACCCTGATTTGCGACAACATGGCCGGAGCTCTCATGCGCCAGGGTGAAATCGACTGTGTCATCGTCGGAGCCGACCGGATTGCCGCCAACGGCGATGTCGCCAACAAGATCGGAACCTACAGCGTGGCTGTGCTGGCAAAAGAACACGGTATTCCGTTTTATGTCGCTGCGCCCCTGTCGACCATCGATCTGGACATACCTGACGGCGACCACATTCCCATCGAAGAACGCGACACCAATGAAGTCACCCATTGCGGACAGAGTCGCCTGGCACCGGAAGGCGTCAAGGTGCGCAATCCAGCTTTCGACGTCACCCCGTCCAGGCTGATCACAGCCATCATTACCGAGCGCGGCGTGGTTCGGGGAAATTACCTCGCCGGCCTTGCCCTGCTCTTCAAGGAGACTGCCTGACTCATGAGCCAGGAGATCACGTCGGCCCAACTGGAGAACCTCTGCAAGCAAGGTGACGAGAAAGGCCTGGCTCACCTCGCCGCAGAACTCGGCTTCGCCCAATGCTCCAAAAGCGCCGCCAATCTTCTGTCCCTCTATCCATGGCTAGACGATGGTGCAGGAATAAACTATCTGGCACAACAAGCCCTGGAAACCGCCGATCCCGACCAGGCTCTCAACGGACTGGAACGCATCGGGAACATGTTGCAACCGGAAGACCGGGATGCTTTGTTCAGCGATCCGGAAGGTTGCCGCTATCTGCTCATCGTCCTGGGTGCCTCAACCTTCCTTACCAACATTCTGTGCAGACGCCCGGCACTGTGCCGCCCGTTGTTCGTCGATGGCGGTTTTACGCAAAACAAAAACACTGAGCAGATGCTCGACGAGCTGCGGCAGGCCTCAGCCCCGCCACGCAATTTTCCTGAACTGCAAATAGAATTGCGCCTCTACAAACAACAGGAAATCCTGCGTATTGCCGCACGCGACCTGGGCGGCCTGGCCCCCCTGGAGGAGGTCACTGCCGAGCTTTCCGATCTGGCCGCAGCCAGCCTGCAACATGCCATCGACATCTGCGGGGCCCTTCTGCAAACCGAACATGGCGCGCCCCTGATCGAAGATACAGCTGGTAAACCAGGTAACAAGGCGGAATTCGTCGTCTTCGCCATGGGCAAATTCGGAGGGCGCGAGCTGAACTTCTCCTCCGATATCGACCTGATTTATTGTTATTCCAGCGACCAGGGGCAGACATCGGGGATTCCCGATGGTAAAGGCGGCATGCAAAACCGCCTGATCCTTCACCAGTACTTTGTCAAACTGGCCGAGATGGTGACCCTTGCCATCGGACAACGCACCGAAGAGGGACTGGTGTTCCGGGTCGATCTCAATCTGCGACCGGAAGGCAGAACCGGGGAAGTCGTCAATTCCCTGCGTAACACCGAGACCTATTATGAATACTGGGGGCAAAGTTGGGAACGCTGCGCCATGCTCAAAGCTCGGCCGGTGGCCGGTTGCCTGGAGTTGGGCGACGAGTTGCTGCGCTATCTGGAGCCTTTCATATATCGCCGGTTCCTCGATTACACCATGATCGAAGACCTCAAGGTCATGAAACAGAAGATCGACCAAAACCTGACGCGTGAACGGGAGGGAGAACGCAATCTGAAACTCGGACGGGGCGGCATACGCGAAATCGAGTTCTTCATTCAGGCCATGCAGCTGATTCATTCCGGCAAGCAACCGGGTCTGAGGGAAAGGAACTCTCTCAAAGCGTTGGCCCTGCTTCGCCGCGAAGGTTTGATTGATGAAGAAACCTTCGAAACCTTGTCCGATGCCTATACCTTTTTGCGTACAACCGAACACCGCATTCAGGTGGAACAGGAACGCCAGACCCACAATCTGCCGTGCAACAGCCATGAACTGCGACTTCTTGGACGTCGCTGCGGGTTCCCTGACGAAGCATCCTTCATGACCGAACTGGAACGCCACCGCAAAGGGGTGGAAGCCATTTATCACGATCTTTTCTACACCGGTGAAGAAGAAGCTGCAGCCGAAGTCAGTCGCGAGGTGCGGATGCTTCTCGACCCGTCCCTTGACGAAGACCTGGCCAAAGACCTGCTGGAGGGCAAAGGCTTCAGGCATCCCGATGCCGCCTACGAAAACCTGCTGACCTTGCGGGACGGGCCACCCCATGTCAGATTGTCCCCGGTCGGACGCCGCCACCTGGAGCGCATCGCCCCCATGCTGCTGCAGGAAATTCTCGATTTCCCCGCACCGGATATGGCGCTGAGCAACCTGGAACGCTTCCTGGCCGGATTGCATGCTCGCGCCACCTTCTATGCGCTCCTGGCGGAAAACCTGCAGATTCCAAAACTGCTCATTTCCCTGTTCGGCACCAGCCAGTTTTTATCGCGCAACCTGATCGAGCATCCGGAAATCCTCGATATGCTGGTTGCCCGCGCCCATGCCGTGGAACGCAAGGACCGCGCTACCATGGAGAAGGATCTCGAACGATTGATGCAACCGGCCGTCGATTACGAAGGCCAACTCGACGCTTTGCGGCACTTCCGCAACGAAGAGTTCCTGCGCATCGCCCTCAACGACCTGCACGGCAAAATGCCCCCTCAGGAAGGTCCCCGTCAACTGACCCGCCTGGCCGAAGTCTGCCTCAACAGGGCTGTCTCCATTGCCAGAGAACAACTCCTGCCGCGCTTCGGTCTGCCGATGCGCCGTGAAAACGATGGGTCGCTTCGCGAATCGGATTTCGTCATTGTCGGCATGGGGAAGCTGGGAGGCGAAGAACTCACCTACCACTCGGATCTGGACATCATCTTTATCTTTGAAGGGGAAGGACAAACCTGTGCGACTCCGGGCAGCGACCCCAACCTGTTCCGACAACGCAGCAACCAGGAGTATTTCGCACACCTTACCCAACGTATCATCTCCATACTGACCTTGACCACCCGGGAAGGATACGTCTACCAGATCGAATCCCGTCTGCGCCCATCAGGTCACCGGGGGCCCCTGGTTTCCAGCCTGAAATCCTACCGGGCCTACCATAAAACCGCCGCCCGACTCTGGGAACGTCAGGCCCTGATCAAGGCACGGGTTATCGCGGGCTCTAAATCGCTGGCGGACCGCATACATGACTTCAACCGCGAAATCGTCTATCAGCGCCCCCTGCCCGCCGATCACAAGCAGGAAATCTATCGTTTACGCAGGCGCATGGAACAGGAAATTGCCAAAGAAAGCAAAGGCCGCCGGGACATCAAGACCGGACGCGGCGGCCTGGTCGATGTGGAATTCCTGGTGCAGTACCTGCAGTTGCTGTACGGCAGAGCTTGTCCAGCGCTGCAGTGCCAGAACACCCTGAAAGCCCTCAAGATATTGCGTCGGGAATCGGTGCTGAAAAAAACGGATTACCGCCTGCTGGCCAGCGGCTACCAGTTCCTGCGACGTCTTGAAAACCGCCTTAGACTGGTCCACGACCAATCCATAAACGCCTTCGACGATGATCCTTCGAGCCTGGCGAAACTTGCATGGCGATTAGGATACCGGCAAGACCGGGCCGACGAACAATTGATGAATGACTATCACAATGCCACGGAAAACATTCGAGCCATCTTTGACCGCTATCTTGGTTAGAACAGCTGATGATGGCTCCGTAAATCCGGGCAAACTCCCTCTGCGCGATTTGCTTCTTCCACAGGGTCTGCCGATCGGGGCATATTCCTCCCGTGAGGCGCACATCCCCGCCGACTTGTGCTTCTCTTTTTCGATGCTTAAATAAAGAAACACCGGACAACAAACTGACATCTGTTGCTTGACGCTATGACAACCTCGACGCCATGGGAGTCACTAAGATTGAAATGCCTGCCATCTGCAAGCATGTTCCAGAACCTTTCCCCCTAATCCCGGCGCGAAGGATGGCGGTGCATTAACCGGTCAAGGAGAAGCCATGATACGAAGACATCTTTTCTTGTGGATATTCCTGACGCTTCTCAATGTACCAGCCATAGCCGGTACGCCGAACCTGGCCGGCATTGTTCCCGCGATCGCTCCGCCCGGCAGCACCGTGACGATCATCGGCGGTCCCTTCGGAGACGAGACACGGGTCGTTTTCGGTGACCAGATTCTGCAACCGGCAAACATCGCTGATAAACGTTTGACCTTTATCGTGCCGCAGCTTCTGGAAGGCGACTACCTGCTCTATCTTCAGGAGGGGGAGGTCCTGTCGGAACGCAGTCTTTTTTTTCGGATCCTGCTTCCCTCGCCGAGTATCGTCGATCTGAATCCGTCGATCATTGAAACTTGCGCGACCGGTGAGCAGCGGCAGGTGGAGTTACGAGGTCGCGATCTGCAACCCGGCGTACAAGTTCTTCTGGACGGAGTAGCCCTGGCGGCAGAAAGAAGCGGGGACAGCCTGACCTTTAATATTCCGGAACTTGTCCCGGGAATGCACCAGGTGCAGCTCGCCAATCCGGACGGCAAGCATTCCCTGCCCGTCAGCCTGCAGATCGATGCCCTGCCCGAGATACTGGACGTGTCGCGGGGAGAGGAAAACGTCAACTATTACCAACTGCTTATTATCGGGAAAAATTTTTCCTACAAATCGACGCTGGTGGTCAACGGACAGCCGATTGCCCCCATCTACCCGGGCTCACTGCAGGTTGACAGCATCAGATACCTCGACTGCAACAGGTTGATTTACAAACGTTATCCTCCCAGCAGCCAGACGAGGCAAATCAACCTCCAGATTATAAACCCGGATGGCAGGGAAAGTCCCGTCTTTACCTTTTCCGGTCCCTGAAATCGTTAACTTCCATCCTTAAGGGATTAAGACAAGCACCCGGGCGTTCTTCAGATGTCGCATCGCACAGTGACTCGGCGCACTGGTTTGTATCATCCATACGTGAGTTTTTACTTAAGGGGTCAAACAATGCGGATTTGTTTTCCCTCAAACTCGACAATCTGTCCCTGCCGGATCTTGCGGCGTTTGCGCAGTTCCACATGCCCGTCAACCGATACCTGCCCATCCGCGATGGCATACTTGGCCATCCCGCCACTGCCGCACAACCCCGTAACCTTTAACAGATTGCAGAGCTCGATAAATTCATGACCGCGCAATTCGAAATCTTCCATAAAACTGAAACGCTCCCACTTAAATTACTCTTGAATATTCGTGCCATTATGACGACGCCAGGTATTCCGGTCAATCCAAACCTGCAAAGAAGCAGAGAATACAACGCCTTGGTCCTTTGATGCTGAAAGTCACTTAAGAAGTGTTGTTGAATCCGCCGGAATGATATACATTAAACGAAATCCGGTTTTTGGTCATGGTAGTTTACCGAAATGCTTTTCATACTATTCGACTGTTCCATTTGGTTCAGTACCGGAGGTACACATGAAAAAAATCCTTGTCCT
>JASKKK010000016.1 GCA_030154185.1 Desulfuromonadales bacterium | reverse complement strand
TTACGTCGTTTCTTTGCATACTTTCTTTAGACGAGTAAAGAAAGTATGCCGGCTGCCGGCCGGAACCGGCGGTGTTGAAGTTAGGCTTGTTGCCTGCCCTCTCGGCGCCCGAAACTCGGCACTCAAAACCCGGCACTTCAAACTCAACGCCGCGCCAGCGGCTACAGTATCACCACAGCCACTGCTTATTTCTGACCGCCCAACCGCATCGCCTCGGCGGCGTTGGCCACTTCGCAGAGAAAATACGCCCCTCCTTCGTACAGAAGGTCGTTCTTCAGCTGGTTGCCGACCACCTCCCAGCACGGGAAACCGCGCAGCACCAATGCTTTTCCGAAACGATGCGCAAGGGCTTCGGTATGATAATTACCGACGATGAGGTCGTACTCCGATTGCAGCTTTTCGGCATCCTCCAGGTCACCGACCATGATCCTGGCAGCTTCGATGTTGTCGAGTTGCGGCGACGCGACCGTCGACAGGGCGAGACTGATGCGGGCACCGGCCTCGGTCAGGGCCTGGCAGGTACCGGCCAGGAAATCGGGTTCCCCGGCCACCATGACGCGGGTCTGCCCCAGAGAAAAATGGCTGTCGAGCATGACATCCTGCAAGCGTTTGCGCCAACGCACCACCCTAGCCGACGGTTGTTCCACCCCGGTCACAGCCATCAGTTTTTCGACCAGGTTATCCGTCGCCACCAGCCCCTGGACATGATCGAGATGCAGGTGGGCCATGGCGGGGTTCTTTTTCAGCAACGTTTCGGCACCGATTTTCATCGATTCACCGACAGAGATGACCAGACCGGCATCGGCCAGGGAAAAGATCTCTTCGACAGTGACGCCTCCACTGCTCAGGGCACTCTGTTTTTCGCCCAGATGACCGTCCAGGGAGGTAGAGAGGTCCGGCAATGCCACCACCTCCAGGCCAAAGGAAGCAATGAGTTTCTTGAGTTTTTCCACCTCGATGGGCCGCATGCAGACATGCGGCAACAGCACCGCCTTGTCGGCCCTGACTTCCGATCGCACCTCGACCAGCTGTTCGATTATCGCCGTGACCGTCTTGCCCCACCCGCTCTCCAGGCCTCCTTCGTAGTCGGTGGTATGGACGTAGACGATAGGAAAGTTGACCTGCTTGGCTGCGCCGCGGATATCGTCGCCCTTGGTTTCGGTCAGGCCGGTGGTGTGCAGGCCGATCAGGCTGGGGGTGACCTTTTTGGTGATATTCTGCACCGCCTCGACGATACTGCTGTCGCCGCCGTCGAGAACCGCGGTGACATCCGTGACCGCCGTGGTCTGAATGGCGATGGGCTCGCAGTAATGCCGGGTCAGGAATACCTTGGTAAAGGATGTACACCCCATGCCGCCATGCATCAACGGCATGCAACGATCGACTCCGAGAAACGCAAGGGCGGCTCCCATGGGCTGCGAAAGCCGGATCGGGTTTATCTCCAGCGGCTTCTCCTTATGGCGGTTCATTTCTCCCACGGCGCCCTCCTTGCAACGTTTTTGAATACGGGATTTTCCAGGGCGTTTTTCAGGTCCTCGGCAAGATTGAGCAACCCCTCGTAACCACCGTAACTCTTCTTTTTTTCCTGATTGACATCGGCAAAAGCGATCTTTTTTTTGATCGCCGTATACAGGCTGCGCCCGCCCGCAAGCAGCAGATCGGCTCCGGTCTCATCGATGATTTTGGCCTGTTCCGCGCCCGGGTTGCTCATCAACACCCCTTTTTCGCCCAGATACCGGCGGGCTTTTTCCTTGTCGACCTCCGTCGACTTCTTAACCGAGGTCGCCACCACCTCGATCCCCAGATCCTGCAGGGCCGAAGCAATGGACCACGATTTATTGCCGCCGGTATTCAGCACCGCCTTTTTGCCTCGGAAAATCTCGCGATACGGAGCAAGCCGTTCTTCCAGCCGGGCTTCTTCCCGCGCGATGAGCTTCCGGGTACGCGCAATCAGATCCGCATCACCCAGCGCCTCGGCAATAGCGAGAATACTGGCGCTGGTATCCCGCTTGCCGTAGAAAGACACGGAAATAAAAGGGATGCCGTATTTTTCCTTCAGCTTGCGCGGCAGGGAAATCAGCGACTTGGCACAGACCAGAACATTGAGCCGGGCCCGATGGGCGGAGCGAATCCTGGCCACCCTGCCATCGCCGCTCAAAGTGGAAAACACCCGGATACCGAGTTCCTCGAGCAGCGGAGAATACTGCCACATATCGCCGGTCACATTGTAATCGCCGATCAGGTTGATATCGAAGGGTGTCGTTTCTTCCGGTTCCAGGGTACCTATAAGGTGGGTCAGCACCGCTTCACCCGCCAGCCGGCTTCCCAGGTTCTTGCTGCCGACAAAACCCGGAGCATGAACCGGCACCACCGGGATGCCGTAGTCCTCCTGCGCACGGCGGCAGACGGCATCGATATCGTCGCCGATCATGGCCGTAACGCAGGTGCTGTAGACGAACATCGCCTGGGGAGCGTAATGCTTGACGATATAATCGATGGAATTCCGCAGTTTTTCCTCTCCGCCAAAAACGACGTCATTGGTGGCAACGCCGGTGGTAAATCCCATCTGGGTCATGTCGCGTCCCTGCCAGCTGGTACGGGTCAGACGCGTCTCCCAGGAAGCTCCGATACAGGTAATGGGTCCGTGCACCAGGTGAGCGGCATCGGCATAAGGGAAAAGAGAAATCTGCGAACCTTCAAAAGCACAACCGCCGGTAGTGGCGCCGGGGACCGTCTTGTTGCAGGCGTTCTGCCTGGTCTTGTTGTGAGCGCAGGCACTCTCGTCAAGCAATTCGCGAATTTTCGGTTTCGTAGCCAAGGTCTGGGTCCCTTTCCTGACAGGGTGAGAAAGACCGGAGGAAACAACGGGGAAGCTTTACGTAAAGGATATAAAGCAAAACCCCTGCCAGCATTTAATATCTTATTGTTTCGGTAAGTTACGGATTTTCGAGGGTGGAAGCGCAGATGAAAAAGAAGGCGTTGCTTGTTTTTTGGGCATCAAAAGAATAAAGCATCTGGCGGGACGCGACCCGCCGGTGTTGGGGTTGAAGTGTTGAGTGCTGAGTTCCGGGTGATGAGAGGGGCAGGCAACGGGCATAACTTCAACACCGCCGGTCCCGGCCGGCAGCCGCCATGACTGTCCTTCTCGGGTGGCGGTGCTGCGAATATCCGCTGCTACCAAATCAGAAAAATTGCCGCTTCGCTTGCTGCCTTTGCGAAGCGGATGTAGTTCGCAAGCGTTCTGCGAAGCTGTTGCAGACACCGGTCCTGCTGGATTGTTTTATAACGGCTTTGCCGTTATCCCCCCTGTGACGCCGCCGGAACGGAGTGGCCGGCGGGCGAAACAGGCGGAAAACTGAGCGCAGCGAATCTTTTCCGCCCGCCCGGCGGTCGTGCAGTGGAGGGTACCCGCCGCAGGCGGGCCAGGAGCGGGGTGCCCTTTTTCTGCTTCCTCTTTTTGGGCAAGCAAAAAGAGGAAGGCGTCTGGCGGGACGCGACCCGCCGGTGTAGGTTTAGAAGTGGCGAGGGCTGAGGGCTGAGGGCTGAGGGCTAAGCGTCGCAGGCGACAGTCATGCCCTCAACTTCGCCGGCTCAAACCGACCGACGAACACCGAAAAATCAGGGGGAAACCAGCAGATACCCATCCCCCCGGATGGTCTTGAGGCACCTGGGGTTGGCGGAATCGTCCCCCAGTTTCTTTCGCACCCGAGAAATATACATGTCGACGGAACGATCGATACCGTTGTAATCCCTATTGTAAAGGGCCTGATGAATATCGTTACGGCTGACCACCGCACCCGCATGACTCGCCAGGTGCCAGAGAAGCTTGAATTCGACCGTGGTCAACGGGATACTTTTTCCCGCCTGGGTCACTTCCCGGCGCGCGGCATCGACAACCAGTTCACCGAGATCTATGACGGCACCGGTCGCCTGATCCTGCTGCTGATGACGCCGTATGAGTGCTTCTATACGAGCCGTCAGGACAGGCGAACTGACAGGTTTTTCCAGATAATCATCGGCTCCGATTTCGAGGGCGAGAATATGACGCCTTTCGTTGTGGTGCTCGTCCAGAACCGCCAGTGGCCCCTTATAATCCTCCCGCAAGCGCATGATCCCGGTCATGGCATCCTGAGTCTCAGCAGCCAGCTCCATAAGGGCCAGGTCGACTCCTTTTGGGGGATAAATGATTGCTCTCTTGTGGATCACGACTGTATTCAGCTGATATCCTCCTGCAGTCAGATCCTCCAGGACTGACGGGTCCGGTTGATCCTGCTGAGCCAGAAACCAGATCCTCTTTTCATGGGAAACCGAATGAGTCATAAGTTGACCTACCTCTTATGAATGAATGGGCATTAAAACGTTTGCTAATTTATCGCCCCCAAGACTTAGCATGTCAATATGTACGAACTGTGTAAAAAAAATGAAAATTTTCCCGGTTGGTAGCAACAAATATTTACACTCCCCCCGACAATTCCTCAAAAGTGCCCGCCGCGACACATGAGTCGGGCGGGCATGTTCGGTTTTTTCGATCAGCATGCACTCTCAGCGGCTCCGCCTGGAGCCATTATTTTGGAATCCACCCTGCCGTCTGTAATCCTGACGGGAATTGCCACGCTCCCGCAGCCCCGGTGACTTTGCCCGTTGCTGTTGAACGCCGGTGCGCTGACGCACAGCCGGAGGTCTTTTCTCCAACGTCCTCAGTTGCCGATGCCTTATCGCAGGCGATTGCCTCTGCATCTGAAGTTGACGGTTCTGATAACGCGAATCACGTCCCTGGGGCACAGACGAGGTTCTGTTCTGCTCGCGTTTTACATCGGGTTGCCTCCGCGGTCTCTGCAGCTGTCGGTTACCATCCCGGATGTTAGAATCACGCCCCTGACGCAGGGTCGGGGTTCTGTTCCGCTCGCGCTTGACATCGGGTTGCCTGCTTGGTCGCTGCAACTGCCGGTTACGCAGGTCGTATCGCTGACGATTTTCCTGACGCCCTCGATAGACCGGTCGTGCGCTATCCCGCCGGTCCGGACGGCGTCTTTCGTAGCGATCGCGGTGCGCCGGCGGATATACCGGAGTGCGATAACGGACGGGAGGGCGGTAATACCAACGATGACGGCTGAAGATTCGCGGCCCCACATAAATCCGCGAACGCACATGGATCGGATGATGACGACGGAAATGATAATCGTCCAGATAGAAGGAACCGTAAAAGAAGGAGCCCCCACGGTAGACATACCTGAAACTCAGGTAAATGTGGTACGGATAGTAAAAGCTCGACGGGTAGTAATAGTATGCATCGGGATAAATGTAGTAATACCGTTCCGGCGGAGCATAGACATACACGTTGGTCGGTGCCGACGGCGTCGAGGTCGTCGCCTGCTCATCCGTCACGATCTGCCACGTACCGTCCGGCTGCCGGCAGGCGGTACCGTAACCCTGCTCTTCCCGGCCTCCGATAACGATGGTGGTGATGAACTCACGGCACGGCTGGCCCAGTTCGTTGGTATAGGTCTCGACCGGCACCACCGAACCCGAGCGCCCCGTATCGGGATTCACCCAGTTGGAAACATGGCTGGTCGGATTGTTTTCCAGGGCATATTGCAGGGTATCGGACATGGCCAGTTGCTCCGGCTCGTCCAGGGTTTCGACGGTCTGGCCGAAAGCCTGCCCCACCCCGCAGAGAAACGTCAGCATAATCGCAAACACCATTGTCATCCGTCTCATGGTCATTCTCCCCGCAGGTACCGGCATTCTGTCGCGCGACCGGACAACCCGCCGCAAGCCCCTCGCCGCCCTGGAAACAGCCAAATCCCGGACGATCACAGGGGAAGTGAAACTACGGATTTCTTTCAGTGATTTAGACGAAAGACCGGCGGATCGGTTTACGCAAAAACTAACGCCGGCCAGGATTTTTCCCTGACCGGCGTTAGTTTTTGTCCTTTGTCCATGGTCGTTTGTCCTTTGCAAACAACCGGGAGGATCAATCATAAGCTTTAAGAATCCGAAACGCTCTACCTCTGATTCGGGTTTCGGCGTCCCGCAAACGATCAGCACTCAGCACTCGGGCCTCGACCCCGCCCCTCTCATTTCTTCCTCTTTTTCGCAAAAGAGCGCACCGAATGGCGGAACAGGTCTTCGGCAATCTTCCTGAGAACCGGGGAACATTCCGCCTGGCGAAAATCACGACCGGCGGCGAATTCCCGCCAGAATTTCGGCAGATGCTCCATGCGATGCGCCATTCCGCCCTCGAGGTCGGGGTTGATGTAATACATATGCTGGATTCCCGCATTGATGATGCGGGTCAGGCACATGGGGCAGGGTTCTGTGGATGTGAAAAGGATCAGATCGCCGCACTTGCGCGGGTCGTTGGTAGAATTGGATCCGCCCTTCTTTTTCAGTCGGTCCTCGTAGCGGTTCAGCAGATCCATCTCGGCATGCATGTCGCTGCGAAAATAAGGGCTGTACTGACGATTGCGCCCCGTCTCGACCAACTTGCCGGTTTTCGCGTCGACCAGGCAGGCGCCGATGCCGCCCGATCCGGCCTTGAGGCTGACGATGGCTTGTTTGACCACGATCAACCCGAAAACATCATCCCGGTAATTCGTATCCGGCACGTAAGACTCGATGCGAGCCTCGATCGCTGCGATACTCTGCTGCAGATCGGACTCGGCTGCCTGACAGACCGCCGCGGTGAAACAACAGATAAGAAAGCAGATACAAAGAATGGTGCGAAAAAAGACTCTGAACATTGGCGCCCCTTGTTTAATGAGGATGGATGTCGGGGATTTTAGCAGGCATGGCAAGGGGATGGAAGTGGTTATATACAATAATACATAGCGTAACCGGGGGTGCCTTCCCCGACCACGGTCAGAAGCCCCGGCGCCTCACGGTTGCGCCGGCTTGTCCCGATAGGCAAAACCGAGGGCATCGAGGCCCACCTTGAGATCCTGCACAGCCGCATCGACCAGGGCTTCCACCTCGGCCCGGTCGGACCCCACGGCGGTGAGGAAAATGTCGAGTTCCGCCATCTCTCCCGGCCGGGTCGCCAGGGACTTGATATAGACACAGGGATGAGCCGGCGCCACCCGGCTGAGCACCGGTTCCAGCAGGGATTCGTCGTTGCAGTGCACGGTCAGAGCATGCAGAGCCGACAGCCCGCCCTGGAAGGTTTCCCGCAGGAAAGGTTGCATGGAACTGTTGAAAATCCCTTTCAGTTCCGGGGGTACGCCGGGCAGGCTGATAACGGCCGCATCCCCGACCCGCAGCAGCACTCCCGGAGCGGTCCCAACCGGATTGACCAGGGTTTCCGCCCCCTCCGGCAACCAGGCCATCTTTTCCCGCGCCGGGGTCAAGCCCCCCACCTCCAGGACTCCCTTGTCATGCAGTTCGTCGTAGCTTTTGCGGATCATCCGTCGCGCCTGCTCGTGCAGTTTGAGCCCTACCCCGACTGCCCGAGCCACAGCCTTCAGGGTCAGGTCGTCGGCCGTCGGGCCGAGGCCGCCGGCGGTAAAGATAACCCGGGTACCCCGCGCCAACGCTGCCTGCAGAGCTTCGGCGATAATATCCAGCTCATCGCCGAGTACCGTGCCCCGGACGACCCTTCCCCCCAGGCGCGTAACCTCTCGGCACAACCAATGGGTATTGGTGTCCTGGATTTCGCCGTTGAGAATTTCGTTGCCGATGATGAAAATTTCCACCCCCGCCGCTTCAGTCATCCATACCTCCCCAAGCCGTTAATAAACCACTCCGGTCTTCCGATCCGCAATGGTTCCCGGCCGCATCGTTCTAATTCTCACAAAAAGCATATACGCCGGATATTTGTTAAAAGTTATCAGCTTATACGCGTATTTCCAAGTTTACCGCCTCCACGACGACGAGATTATGCGGCCGGACACCGAAATTCCGGCAGGAACTGGTAAACTGGAAACACCGTACAGTGTTCAAAGGAGGTTCGTCGATGAAAGAAGCCATGCTTTATGAGAAGATGAAGGACAAACAGGTGCGTTGCCGGCTCTGCGCTCACCGCTGCACCATCGGCGACGGTCACCTCGGTCTCTGCCAGGTGCGGGAAAACCGCGCAGGGACCCTCTATACGCTGGTTTACGGACGCACCATCAGCCAGGCCGTCGACCACATCGAAAAAAAACCGCTGTTCCACTTCCATCCCGGTTCTCTTTCCTACTCCATAGCCACGCCGGGGTGCAATTTCCGCTGTGCCTGGTGTCAGAACTGGGAGATATCCCAGATGCCCCGTGAGCAGCATCTGCTCGGCGGATATCCGGCCACGCCGGAACGGATCGTCGCCGAGGCACGGCGCAGCGGCTGCCGTTCCATCGCCTACACCTACACCGAACCGACCATCTTTTTCGAATACGCCCACGATACCGCCCGGCTGGCCACCGAAGCAGGACTGGCCAACGTCTTCGTCAGCAACGGCTACATGACCCCCGAAATGCTCGACACCGCCCGCCCCTGGCTCGATGCCGTCAACATCGATCTGAAAGCGTTTCGCGACGAAACCTATCGCCGCCACATCGGCGCCCGTCTGCAGCCGGTCCTCGATACTCTCAAAAAAATCAAAACCCTCGGCATCTGGCTCGAAGTGACCACCCTGATCATCCCCGGCCTCAATGACGACCCTGCGGAACTCGAGGGACTGGCCGGATTTATCAAACAAAAACTCGGTGCGGACACTCCCTGGCATATCAGCCGCTTCTTTCCCCATTTCCGGCTGAACGACGTCCCGCCGACTCCGGAGTCGACTCTGCACCGGGCGGCAGACATCGGCCGGGCGGCCGGATTGCGCTACATCTACCTGGGCAACGTGGCGGAGGAGACCGACACGGTCTGTCCCGGCTGCGGCAAGGTACTGATGCGGCGTCTCGGATTCAACATTGCGGAAAACGCCATCCTGCAGGATGGGCAGTGTCCCGACTGCGGTGAGACCATAGCCGGGGTCGGCATGGCGGGAACCGAGTGAGGCGCGTCGAACCCATCACCGAAGGAGCCTGATCGATGCAAGCGATAGAGGAACTGGAAAAGGAACACAAAGCGATCGAGCAGATGCTGCTGATCCTGGAAGCGGTGGCCGGTAAACTCGAAAGACAGGAGTCCGTCCCCCTGGAGGACCTCGAGGCCATAGTGGAATTTATCGCGATTTTTGCCGACCAGTGCCACCACGCCAAGGAAGAGGATTCTCTCTTTCCGGCCCTGGAACAGGCCGGCCTGCCACAAAAGGGTCATCCGGTGGAAACCTTGCTCGAAGAGCATGCGACGGGGCGCCGCCTGACTGCCTCCCTCAGGGAAAGTCTTGGCCGCATGCGTTCCGGCGACAAGGCCGCGGGACCGGCTTTCGCCGAAACCGTTTCACAGTACATGGACCTGCTGGAGCTGCACATCGAAAAAGAACGGACGGTCCTGTTCCCGCTGGCCGAGAAACATCTCGATGCCCGGCAGGATAGCGATCTGATGGTCGATTTCGGCAAAATCGAGCAGGAACGGATCGGCCCCGGCCGGCATGAGGCCTTTCACAAACTGCTGCGGCGCTTGAAAAAAACCTATCGGCAATAATGTTCATCCGGAAACGGGCCGATAACCCCGCCTTCACGGCAATGCCGTTCCCATTCGGGAACGCCGCTCCGTTCAACCTCGCCAGCAGATGCTGGATGCGTGGATAAGGACCGCGAGCCGGGTGTCGCCTTGCACCAACTGCCTCACGTCGTACGGATTGTGAGCCGCATCCAGGCGTTCAAAAAACCTTTGCTGAAATCAAAGTTTGCTGTTGGAATAGGAAACAAAGCAGTGCAGGGCCTGGCCCGGCACAACCATTAAGGGACCTTCTTGTTCATGAACCTGAAAAACCGAATATCGGATCCGCTTCACGGAAATTATGGAGGTCACTCCGCCATGCCGAACCACGACAGGAAACTGCGTCTGGCCGATGGCCGTATCCTGGGTTACGCCGAATTCGGAACAGCCGGAGGCAAGCCGGTCTTTTACTTCCACGGCCTGCCCGCATCACGCATCGAGGCCCGGCTCACCCATACGGCAGCGTGCCGCCTCGGCATCCGCATCGTGGCCCCCGACCGGCCGGGGTTCGGGCTTTCCGACCGCCTGCCGGGACGTCGTCTGGCAGACTGGCCGGAGGATGTCGCACAACTGGCCGATGCCCTCGGCCTCAACCGCTTTGCGGTACTGGGGGTTTCCGGCGGCGGCCCTTATGCCATCGCCTGCGCCTGCCTGATGCCGAAGCGTCTGACCGCCATAGGGCTGGTCGGAGCGCTGGGGCCGATAGCCGTTCCCGGACTGGACCGGATCATGAAATGGCCGGCGCGCTTCAGTTTCCACCTGGCCAGAGACCGGCCGCGCCTGGCGGAACTGCTATACGCCGGGCTGGCCGCCAGGCTCCTGCGCCGCCGCCCCCTGCTCGCACTGCTTCTGCTGCAGGTTGCCGAACCCGACCGGCCGGTGCTGCAATGCGACCGGGTAAGACGGATTCTGCAGGCTTCGATACAGGAAGCCTTTCGTCACGGCGGAAAAGGGGCCGTGGAAGAGCTGAAGCTGCTCGCCAGCGGCTGGGGGCTGGCCCTGCAGTGGATCAGCCGTCCGGTGCATCTCTGGCACGGCGAAAAAGATCGTACCGTACCGGTGATCCTTGGAAGGCATCTGGCTGCCGCCATCCCGCACTGTCAAACCCGTTTCTTTCCGGACGAAGGACATTTTTCCCTGCCTGTCAAACACATGGAGGAGATTCTGCAGACCCTGGTCGCCGCCGACCCGAAAAGGCAGGAAACTGTGGGCGACCTCAGCGCTCCCGTTCGCTCATCTTGAACAGCAGCCACTCCTTGCCGCCTTTGCCCCGTTTGAGACGCAGCAGGGCAAAGGCTCCTTCGAGCTTTTCACCCTGCAGGACAAAGGTCAGATGCCCTTGTTCGAGACCCGAGGACATGTCGCAAAGGGGCTCGTAGCTGCCGCGGTCCCAGATGAGTACCTCCCCCGCTCCGTACTGTCCTTCGGGAATGGTTCCCTCGAAATCGCCGTATTCGAGGGAATGATCCGGCACCTGCACGGCCAGCCGCTTGTCGCCCGGGTCCATCGAGGGCCCCTTGGGCACGGCCCACGACTTCAACACGCCGTCGACTTCGAGACGAAAATCCCAATGCAGACGGGTGGCATGATGTTCCTGAACGACGAATTTGGGCATGATCCCTCCTGATGCGCTACGTTCCCAACACCGCTTCGATCCTGTGCAACCCTTCCGGCGCCCCGAGGGCCAGGTCATGCTCCCCCGCCGGCACCTGCGCCTCCCGGGGAGTGATACGGATCAGCCGGCCGCCGCGGCGCACCAGGCGTTCGGAAAGACGACGGATAGTCGGAACGGCAGTGCCGGCGCCCAGTTCGATAACCGCCAGCGGCTTTTCGGCATTCACCAGGAATCGCTCGAATCGCCGCGATTTCCGCTATCCGCCGATCCGGCATGGCGCATCCTTTCCCGAATCCGCTCCAGATATCGGACATACCTGCTCATTTTAAGATACAACGCCGAAAAATCCCAGAGCAGCGGAATTTCCCGGCGAAACGCGCCCATTTCCGCTCAGCGACGCCGGCCGAGCACCCGCAGCAGCAGCAGGAACAGGTTGATGAAATCGAGATACAGACGCAGGGCGCCGAGGATGGCCGCCTTGTGCCGGTCCTCGCCGCTGGCGAAGCCGCCCATGGCCAGAACCTTGAGTTTCTGGGTGTCGTAGGCGGTCAGGCCGACAAAGATCAGAATCCCGCAGTAGGTGCTGACCCAGTAGATCATTTCACTGTGCAGGAACATATTGACCACCGAAGCCAGCAGAAAACCGATCAGGCCCATGAACAGAAAGCTGCCCCAGGAGGTCAGATCCCTGCGGGTGACATGGCCGTAAATGCTCATGGCGCCGAAGGTGCCGGCCGTGACCAGAAAGGTACTGGCGATGGAACTTTGGGTATACAGGACGAAGATGGCGGCCAGCGTCACCCCGCTGAGGGCGGAATACAGCAGAAAAAAGCCGGTCGCTGCGCTGGCGCTGAGGCGCTGAATGGCGCCGGAAAGGGTAATGACCAGCAGCAGTTCGGCAATCAGCAGGCCGTAAAACACCAACCGGTTGCCGAAAACCAGCTGCATCATGGCCTGGCTGTAGACGGTCATCAGCGCCACGGCGGCCGAGACGCCAAGCCCCACCGCCATCCAGTTATAAACCTTCGGAAAAAAAACCTCCGCCCGCGAAATGGCCGCGGACTCGCTGCGGTGAACGACCTGCTCTTCCATGATGATATTCTCCTTGGAGTTCGATTTGATACGACTAATTTTCGCGCAATAGTAGCAGATACGGGCCCCTGCCACAACTGCGGAGTAAGGCGCATGGGCCGGCCGTCATGACCGAATCGCCCAGCCGGACAGAAGCGCGAGGCAGACAATCACCACAACCCATTCGCTGCTCCGGAGCATGCGCATCTTCGGGTGACGCGGAAGGGTATAACCGAGGAATAAGACAGCCATCACGGGCAGCGCCGGAATAAACAGGTTGAAGCTGTGCGCCGCGAGAAGAGCAAGAAAAAGACCGGCACCCGCTGCCGGAAACCAGCGGGCCAGGCAACGCCGCCCCTGCACCTCTGCGAGCGCGCGTCCCAGGAGGTTGTCGTCGAGCCGGAATTTATGGGCCGCAGCGACCAGAAAAGCCAGGATGACGACGTCTGCCACGCCGAACACCGGCACAAGGTGATCGACGCCGGGCACGGCGATTTTGACCAGCAGAAAATCGGACCAGGGGACGGGGCCCACCCGTCCGTCCCGATAAAACACGTCTATCCCTTCGACCATCTGCTTGCTGGGACCTGCGAACACGCTCAGCAGGTCCGCCACCGACATCACGCTGCATACCGGGACAAGCTCCGAAGGCCTGGTGAGCCCGGTAGCCAGGAAATTGCCCAGGAGCAAGGCAAAAACCACCAGGTTGGCCGAAGCCGGGACAAACAGCACCTCCCGCTGGATGTCGGCATGACGCAGAAGCAGAACAAGGCCGATCCCCAGGGTGAAGGAGCCCAGCACCATGATACGCCGCAAACCGGGGAACCGGGTGAAGAAGGTTTCCTGGTACAACGTGAAGACGGCGCAGGCCATCGAAAGCATGACGATGAAAATCAGGGCGAACAGAGGCACGAGAAAACGTGCGGCCGCCGTCCCGTCAAGGAATATCGGACCCGCCGTTAACAGGCCCAGCGGCACAAGGGAAAAGGTTACGAAAACACCCCCGGCCGGCAGAAAGGCACGGGCAGGGATCTGGCGGACGGAAGCTGGAATCATCGCATCATCCTGGGCATGAATATCGATTCTCGCACAATAGCAGATATGTTCCTCGACGCCCACCCTTGCTTCCCGATTTTCCGCAGAACAGTATCCGGTTTGCCGGCCACGCAGAATTCTGCCTCGGCTACGGTCCCGGACATCGCGTGTCTGGAGACTTGCCGGAAATCTGCGGATGTTTAAACGCATGATAAAATTCAAGACATGTTAAAATTGTTTTCCCGGCCCTGCATCGCACTCGCCGGTATTGAACCATCCTGATGCATTTTGCAAAAGCATCAGGATAGACGCCTGAAAGGAAGAACCCGGCAGATGTTTTTTGCGCCAGAATCCATGAACAACATCGTGAATCGTCTGTTCCGGAATGGTCCCGGGGGCGGCATCATCAACCTCTTGCGGATTCTGTGTCTGTGGTTCTGGACAAGTCTGTGGCTGTTTGCCCTGACCATATCCACCTGCCTGTTGCTGGGCTGGACCACGGGAGACCGACTGTTGCTGGTGCGGTTGACCCGCTACCTGGCGCCGTGGGTGCTTTTTTCTCTGCTGGCCGGCCTGATACCGGCGCTGCTGTTCCGACGCTTCTGGCTGGCGATGGCGATGGCCGTTCCGGCGCTGGCGATAGGCTTCAGCTACCTTCCGCTTTTCCTGCCCAACCATGCCCCGCCCCCTGGCGCCCAGGCATTGCTCAAAGTCATGAGCTTTAACGTCTGGTCGGAAAACCAGTCCATGCTGCCGGCCGCGGAAATGATCCGGGAAACAGCTCCCGACATCCTGCTGCTGCAGGAAATAACGCCGAACCAGTTGAAGGAACTGACCCTTGGCCTGGAAACACTCCCGGACGCGCCCCACAACAAATGGAACATCGTCTATGCGCCCGAACTGATGCAGGCGGTAATCAGTCGCTACGCGATAACGCCGCAGATGACCGACAGAAAGATGGCCAAGGTGCAAAAGGTGCGGGTAGCCACCCCCGACGATGCGGTGACCGTGTTCAATGTGCATCCCCGGCGCGGCAACTGGGAAGCCCGGCATCGGCAGTTGGCCACCCTGCTGCGGGAATATGTGCTGACAGCTTCGGGTCCGGTTATACTCGGCGGGGATTTCAATACAACCGACCAGAGCCAGACCTACAAAATGCTCTCCAAACATCTCCACAACGCTCACTGGCAAGCCGGCCATGGGTTCGGCCTCTCCTACCCCGCCTACCTGTACGCCTGGAACGAGTACCTGCCGGCCTGTCCTCTGGTACGCATCGATCACATTTTTTACAATGAGAAGTTTTTCGCCGTCAGCGCCGAAACGTTGCAGGAATCCTGCGGCTCGGATCATCTGCCGGTGATGACCGCTCTGATGCGGGTAAATAATCCGCAAAGGTGAGGCTCTTCGCGCAGGTTATCCGGAAAAACGCACCCGGAAGCAGGTGCCGTTACCGTTCTCCAGTTCCAGGGTACCGTTGAGCTGGTCGACCAGCGCCGACACGAGCTGCAGACCGAGGGTTTTCACCTGACCATGATCGAAGCCCGCCGGCAATCCGATGCCGTCGTCGGCCACCGTCAGTTCAAACCGCCCTGCCCCGCCATGCAACGAAATCACCACCTGCCCGTTGCGGCCGTCGGCAAAAGCATGCTTGTAGGCATTGGACAGCAGCTCGGTGATCAGCAGGCCGCAGGGAATGACCTTTTCGATATCGAGGGGGATATCCTCAACCGCAAGCCGGCAGTCGATCTTTTGATCTGCAGAGGGGCAGATCTGTTGCTGCTGCCGCACCAGGTTTTCCAGATAGGTTTTGATACTGACCTCGGCGAGATTTTTGGACTGGTAAAGCTGTTCATGGGCCAGAGCCATGGAACAGATGCGATTCTGGCTCTCCGAAAAGCAGGTCTGCAGCTCCTCATCGCTGAACTTCTGCGACTGCAGGTACAGCAGGCTCGATATCACCTGCAGGTTGTTTTTCACCCGGTGGTGAATCTCCCTCAGCAGCACTTCCTTCTCTTCGAGGGAAGCCCGGATCAGCTGCTCGGTCCGCTTGCGCTCGGTGATGTCGAGAAACGAAGCCACCCCGGTGGGATGCCCGTGGTATTCCAACATCCCGGCCGAAATCAGCACATATCCCTCCTTACCTTTCTTGGTCAGATACTTGAATTCGTACTGCCCCGGCCCGCCTTGCCCCGCCAGGCGGGCGAGCCCCCGCGCCCGGATCAGCTCCCGGTAATCGTCATGGGCCAGTTCCCAGAACTTCATCCGGCACAACTCTTCGGCACTGTAACCGAACATCCGCTCCATAGCGGGATTGACATAAATGTGCCGATCTCCCTGGAAAAGACAGACCGCCACCGGCGAGGTCTCCGCCAGCACGCGAAACTTCTCCTCGCTCTCCCGCAGAGCTTCTTCGGCTGCCAGCTGTTCGGTGATGTTTTCCTGATAACTTTCGAATTGGTTGGCCTGACCATCCTCATCCGCTATCCGCCGGGAATGAACCCGGCAGGTGACGATACTGCCGTCCTTGCAGCGCAGACGATTGTTGAAAACGTACCAGGAATCCTGTGCCAGGATTTTCTCCACCAGGGGACCCCGCTCCTCGGGGGTAGGGAAAAACGCCTCCTGAATGCTGGAGCGGTTGACGGTCTCCATCAGTTCCTGCACCGAATCGTATTTCAGGATAGAAGCCAGCGCCGGATTGACGCTGAGCAATTTGCCTTCCCGGGTGGAGCGGGTGATACCGAAGGGGGCATGCTCGACAATCGATCGATACTTGCATTCCGACTTGCGGCGCGCTTCTTCAGCCCGCTTGTAATCGGTGATGAAACGCGCCTGCTGCACATTCTGGTAAGCGATGGAGGAAAGTTGCCGGGCCAGCGTGTACAGCGCCCGGGCTATCTGGCCGACCCGCTCGCGGGACATGATGGGAATTTCCCGGAAGGCCTCTACCGCGGCATCCTCCTCGGCACCGACCTTTCGAGCATAGGCGCGTATCTGCTCTTCGGTCACGCTCCCATCGCGCCCCTGGCCTACCAGCCAGCTGGCGACATGCCGGCCCCCGACCGAAATGGCGGCGCCGGCCCCCCAAAGTCCTCCGCTCAGGCATTGCTGGATCCTCGGCCCCGAGACGGAAGGCCGACCTAGAGCCTCATCGGATTTCATGCAGTTGAGGAACCCTTTTTCCGTCCTGCGAATAATATTGCAGAAACGGCAGAAATTGCTGGGCTCGGTAAGAGGCGTCCCGTCCGGAAGGGTGATGAGGGACGCCACCCCCGTAGCCTGGGCGAAATCGTCCTGCAGGCGTTGGATTTCGGACAGGTTGAACAACTCATCGAATGTGACGCCGGCGGCATCGTCCAGCGGACGGGTCAGCGCGACCAGGCGTTTTTCCAAAGCCTCTTCCGTCCGCTTGCGCTCGGTGATGTCCAACAGAAGATTGACGGCCCCTTCCGTTGTGCCTTCTACACCACCCAACAGGGCCGGATAGGCAAGCGCATGAGAACAGCTGCCGTCAGGGTTCTGTACAATGATTTCCTGGCCCTGGCAGGTTTCACCGGTTTTCACGGTTCTGGCCATGGGACAACTGTCGTGAGTCATCAGCTGACCGTCAGGATAACGCAACTTGAAAGATCCGCACCAACGATCCGAATCGAGGTTGGGCTCACGCTGCCAGAATTCCTTTGCCTTGCGATTGAAAAAGGTTATGCGCCCGTCGGCATCGGTGGTGTAGACTGCGATAGGCAGCATCTCCATCAACTGGCGATAACGCGCTTCACTGCGCTTGAGAGCTTCCTCGGCTGCCTTGCGATCACTGATGTCGGTCGCAAAAGCAAACCTGAATTCCTGGCCGTCAACATTGACGTAGTTGCTGCGAACCTCTACCGGATAGATACGTCCGTCCCTGGCTTTGTGGCGACCTTCGAAACGCCGGGTCTTTTCCGCTTTCAAGCTTTCCCAGGTTTCGATGACTTTTTCAGCGGAGCAGTCGGGATCGATATCGGATAACGACATACCGACCAGTTCTTCACTGCCATAGTTCAGAGATGCGCAGGCGGCAGGGTTGGCGTATACGATTCGCCCGGCCGGAGTTATCCAGAATGCCTGATCCGCCGTATTGTCCAAGGCAAACTGGCTCAGGCGCAATTCTTTCTCTTTCTGTTTGCGCTCGCTGATATCCGTGGCAAAGGCGCAATAGTATTCCTGACCGTCAAAGACCAGCAGGTTAGCGCGAATCTCCACCGGATATATCCGGCCGTCCTTGTCCCGGTGTTGCCGCTCCACAGTCAGCGTGCCGTGCTTTTGCAAATGCCGCCTGTTCTCTTGAAATCCCGAAAGAGTGCTGTGGGGATCGATGTCCATGACCGACATGGTCAGCAACTCTTCCCTGGAATAGCCCAAGCTGGCGCAGGCCGCTTCGTTGACGTAATAGAAATTCCCTTGCACATCGGTCCAGAAAACCTGGTCGATGGCTTTATCCAACGTAAACTGGGCATGCTGCAGAAGGCGCTCGGTTTTCTTCCTTTCGCTGACATCCTCGATCGCGCAAAAGACAACCTCCTCCCCCCTCCAGGTCATCGACTTATGACTGATGGACACATCCACCGCCTGGCCGTCCTTGCGCCGAAGGCGGGTTTCGAAATGTTCACCCAGCCAGTTTCGCGTCGCGTACATCTGCTCGATGTCTTCCCGCGACCAGACGACATCCCAATCCCAGACCTTATGCGTGCGGATTTCATCCAGACTGTAGCCGAGCATGTCGGCAAAAGCCTTATTGGCGTATTTCACCCCCACGGTTTCGACATCCATGATGACGATGCCGTCGATAAAGTGCTCCAGAAACGCCAGCGGCAGTCCTTCCTCGGCCGTTTCGGGCCAGGCGGCCGCGCCCGGCATATCGCCGCTTCGCAGAGAAACCGTGTATCCGTGATCCCGCAGCAGTTTCTGCAACGCCTTTGGATCATGATCGTTTCCTTCGAGGACCAGATACATTTTCTCCACCGCCTTTCCTGCATACCCGTCCGGCCGGCCCCGGGGTTCGTCCCTCCGCGGGGGGGGCCGTCAAAAAACAAAAAGCCACCCGCGCCTCAAAACGCCGGGTGGCTTCACTATTTTCACATCCTGTTCTGTCGAATCATCGCTTGCCTGCCGGAAATCATATCAACAGAAGCAATTTTTTAAATGAAATTCCACCCTACTGCATAACCTTGTTTTGGTCAAGATTCTCGTCCTCGCGAAATCGAAGGAAGACGGTTAGCGAACAGGATTCTCTGCCGGAAGTACGCCATGAGAACACTTTTGATACGTTCCATTCGTCCCTAAGGAGTAAACTGTCCTCGGAAATGGATATCCCCGGGAATGCGCACCGATCTCCACATCGTGATTGTCACCGCTTACGTCACATCCATCTTCTATTGGTGGATAGATCCGTATTTTTTGGTGTCAGTCCCTTGAAAAACGCCACCGACAGTGCTATAGAATCACGGATTACCTCCCCTACCTCCTTTCGTCCCTTCTGTCGCGGGAATGAGCAAATTGCAAAGGAAGGCATTATCAAAACCGGTTTTCTATACCGAGGGCCTGGGTTTTTTCCTGGTCATCATCCTCCTCTGGCTGAGCGAAATCTACGATCTGCCACACTGGCTTTTCGACGCCATGCCAACCGCGATCAACTGGCGGGAAAGCATTTTCGAAACCGTCCTCATTCTTTTGCTGGCCGGTACAATCATGGTTTTCAACGCCAAGTTGCTGCGTAAAATCGAAAGCCTCGAGGAACTGCTGCCGATCTGCGCTCACTGCAAAAACATCCGCAAAAATGACGGCACCTGGCAGAAGGTGGATGATTATATCAGCGACTGCACGAAAACGGAATTCACCCACACCATCTGCCCCACCTGTGCCGCCCAGCTTTATCCTGACATTTACAACTCGACAGCAGGAGCCCGTCTATCTTGCGACCCGGATCCCGAAGTTGCAAATCGATAAGGCGTCCCTCTCCGCATACAAGATCAGTATTTCTGTTTATGCGGAATCACGCCCCGCACCCCGCCACGCGGATCATCGGTATCGCCGTCCCGACGGGGGATAAGGTGAATATGGGCATGGAAAATCGTCTGGCCGGCGCTGGCACCGCAGTTCACGCCGATGTTGAAGCCGCTGATGGTCGGATCATCGGCGAGAAGTTTTTCTCGCAGACAAAGGATCAGCTTTTCGGCGTCGTGCCGCTCCTCCTCCGTCAGGGAGAACCAGTCGGCGGTATGGCGTTTGGGCAGGATGAGGAGGTGGCCTTCGGTTACCGGGAACCGGTCATACACGGCAAACACGCTGCCATGTTCGGCCACGATGCGGGATTTGATATCCGGGTTGCAGAATGGGCAGTCTTTGGTGGTCATGATCTGAGCCGAAATTTCCTGCGGTGCCGAGCCAGTGCCTCTCGGGCAGGCCACAGGTCGTACTCCTGCGGTCCGATGATCGGCCGGTCGGCAAGATTGAGCAGAAAACCCGGCACATTCGAGTTGCGAACCAGCAGAGGCGAAGTAATCACGGTGTAGTCGTTGCGCACCCCTATCATCCCCTCATCGAAAGTCCAATGACACAGGCGACAAAGCGCCATGCCGTTGGTGATGTCGTCGTTGTGGCTCTCGCTCCAGGGAACGATATGGGCTGCATCAACGACGGTATGACCATCCGGGGTGACCATGCGGATGCCGCATAGAGCGCAGCGATGGTCATAAGCATGGACGATAGCCCGACGGAATCCCTGATCGCGCACCGCCGGTTTGTATTTCTCCTCTTTATCCCCGATCTTTCCATGCGCCTTCTCATACAAGCGCAAACTGTAGTCGAATGCTTCGGCGTTCACCGCTCCCTGCTCGATCAGAACAGGTCGGGCCTCTTCACTAAAGTGAGAGGTGATCAGCGCAGCGCGCAGCATTTCTTGGTTGTCCTCGTTCTGCAAAAGAGCAAACAGTTCTTCATCCAGCCTGGCACCAAGAGCGATGTCACGCAGTTGGCCCACGGTGCCTATTGCCCTTGTGGCCGCCAGTACCTGCTCTTTTCCCGGCACCGGCACCAGATGCCAGAAACCTTCGTTTTTGAGATGGAAGAATGGGAAAGCAACGGAGCTTTTCTGTTCAGGTGGGACAATGCAGGACCAGTAAAGGGTGAAGAGATCACTGAGATCCGGGGTAAGTTCAATGAAATTGGTTTTGATATGACCTTGGACGAAAAGGTCGAGTAGAGCCAGGAGCAGCAGGGGTTTGTGCGGGGCTTTCTTTTTTGTTGCCGGTGTCCAAACGCGGCCCGGGGCGCGGTTCAGATCGGTAAAATTTTTCAAATAGCGGTCGGTGGTGGGGAACAAAATATGCTCTTTTCATTCAAACTTAGAGAGTGTTCAAAACAAAACTGGCGATATCAGAAATGAATCTGCTTACCTCTTTGTCTCCATAATGTTTTCGAGTTTCTGGAATTGCATAATTTTATAAACACCCCCCTTAACCCTATAATTTCCTTTCAACGACTTCGGCGCGGTATAGATGTATGACTAGACAGCAACTGATCTATGGGCAGCTCATTCTCCGTGCTCAGCATCATGTCCGGAGGGATTGCTTTCGTTCGCTTATCCAAGGTTTTACCAGCATAGCGACGCTTAGCAAGAATGGCACCCACAAGTCTTTTCAGCTGTATCTCTTCGGGCTTTTCAATAAAACCAGTTTTAATTTCTTTTTCCAAATTTGTTAAAAGGTTACCAAGATAAAAGGAACTGGGATGCAAAAGATTTAGGTGGCGGAGTAAGTGCTTGTTCCATTCGGTGGGGCGTTCTTCCAATAAGAAAATGGCGAGAAAATGCCTCTGCAATTCAGAATCACTCTCAGCGAGATGCTTGCTAAGCAGTGGGCCTATCTTTTTTGAAGACAAATCATCTTTTAGCGTTGCAACTACATTCAGCGGGTTGGCCATAAGGATCTCTCTAAATCTCTCGTTCATATCCTCAGAGAAACCACTGGCCAACACCAAGTTAAGCCCATCGTGCGCTGCTCTACCATTCTGGGCTAGTAATGGGGAAATCCAAAATATCACTTTTGAGATCTCCTCCCACCCTCTAAAAATTGCCGTAACAGTAGCTAGCTTCAGGTCACGGTTAATAAATGTACTATTGCGCAATGCTCTGGAGGTAGCCTTAATACTTTGCAACAGACTGCGAACTGCATAGTCCTCTAGAAAATTGTTAATACTTTGATTATAAGGCGCCTCGGAGTCATAGTACTTATCGGCATACTTATCTTTTATTTCAGATGGGAGGTTTGAGGAATCAACCTTTTCGGCGATCTCTTTCCTTGTTTCTTCAATAAACCCTTCAGTAGGGTTCCATAAAAACTTTGACAGGGGATTAAAGGCCCCCTTAATGCCGATATTATTATCAACCTTATCAATCAATTGGTTAAGATCTGACAATAATATATTTATGGCATCTTCTCGTTTACCATCAATTCCTGAATAGAATTCAATAATCTCTGGAAAATTGACATACTTTTTACCGCGCATAACGTAATCTTTGAAAGAATCATCATGCAACATGCATTCGGCTGCAAAATAAAACACCCAAAAAGTATGTTTAAACTCAAGGGTGTTACCGTGTCTAACAATAATGCAATTATCAATTAAAACCTGTACCATTCTATCAACGTCTAAAGAAATAAGGTTATCTGTACAAATATTTTTCAGTCTATCAGAAAACTCATTGGCATCAAAGCTGCCTGTTGCTCGCATGACAAGGTCTTTGCAGAACTGGCCAAGAACAAATGTACATTCATCAACTTCAGGACTTTCATTTGAATAAGAAAAGCTGTCATTATCGGTGAAAAGTATAAATAGTATTGCTTTCATAAGTTTGGTTCGGTTTAGCACCTTCTCTTTGTAACTACCCTCGAGAACCCTTAGTAAGGTCAGGCAATTCAGTGCAGTTCTATGAATATTTATTGCCTCCATATGTTTTGCCATATGAGAAAGTATCTCGTCTTCTTTACCAACATTCTTGACTACATTGTATCCAGACACAAGCTCCCGCATGGAGCTTCGAGAGAGTGCTTGCAAATGATAAACTTTGAAAGTTCTATTTACTTTAGAAAGAGATAATGTAGGCTGAAGACATACAGTTTTACTTGATAGCAAAATAAAAGGTATACCAGCGTACATCTCATCAATGGTTTTTATCATATTTGAATGATCTGTAACAGTATTGTCCCAGCCATCAATCATTATGCTCTCTATATTAGATGCCTGATTTTTATAACGCTGAAGTTCTTCTTCAATGAAATTTAATACATTTCTCGCCTTTATATGAGTAGCGTCAATGTATATGAATAATTTTCGTGTCTTCTTGAATGCCTGCACCCGCATGTAAAGAGCGAGGCAAGTCAAGCCAAATTGGGGAGGAGCAACAATAAGAACATTTTCTGGGGAGTCAATAAGTTCATCTAACAGATTATCTTCATCATTGAAATTTCGAGACTCAGATAGTTTAGGCTTTATAAAGACAGAAGGTTGACCTTTAAAGTATTGCAGTGCATTTTGCAGACTTGACTCTAATTGTTTTAAGCTGTGCAAATAGGTATTGTCCAAATTAACTATACCATCGTCTGTTTTAGCAAGGCGCGGACTCGGGAAAAAATTACCGTTAGAATACTCTCTATACTTAATTATTGATGGCTCATCATTTTCAATAAGCACAATTGAATAGGCCAGAGTGTCTTGTTTATTACTAAACAATGGCGGCGCAGAGCACATTAATGAGCTCTGGGGAATTTTACTGTGATACACAGCTGGAAGATGGTTATGGCCAGACAGGCATAGACAGAAGTGTTTCTCAATAATGGATTGTAATTCTGTTCTGCTCCAAGCATTCAAATGGTCAAGCGGATGATGCAGTAGCAATATATTGGCAGTAGTGGTCTTATTGTTGCACCAGTCTACTAACCCGCGAGTATATACTGCCAGCCTCCCTTCGTCATCTACTCCCCTCAACCCTCCAAATGAACATAAAGCAGAATTAAGGCAGTACACACCTACCTTGTCGCCAATATTATACCCCCATCCTAGACAGGAAAAAGAGGTATCATACTTTGCAAAGTCTGAAACAAACAGTTCATAATTTTCAAATTTGTCATGCAGCTGATTACGATTGCACATAAAATTGTTAAATTCTTCTTCATTTTTTGTGCAATTATCATGGATTTCTATATAATTATCGTAGTTGTCATTCACAAGTTTTCTATTAATATCATGATTTCCAGGCACAACTATTCTTGAATTCTTTTTTATTCCCATAGCATTTAGCTGTTCATCGAGCTCTGCAATAACAGCCTCATATGACTCAAGATCTTCTCCTGCTTGGACAATATCTCCTGTCATAGCAATTGAGAACTGATAATCTGATAGGGTCTCAACCTGCTCTTTCAAATCTTCTACAAATGCTTTTATGATACTTGATGCACCTTCAGGCGCTTCTTTGCGATAGTGTATATCGGCTATGTGAACAATTGCATATTTCATATCTTGCATTCCCCCCATAATCCTGGTTAATCCGCGTAGGCATTCGCACCCAAGAAATACTCATTCTTGGCATTTCAAAATCAAAAAAAGAAAACTGTTGATTTTCCTTTGGCCACTATCCCCCCCCTATTAAACACAAAAAAAAACCGCCCACGCCACACAGGCGCAAAGCGGTCCTTTAATCCTTATCGGTCACGCGCTGAACAATCACTCCATCCTCCGAACAACAAAGACAAAATGTAACAAATGTTCATAAACGCTCTTCAAATTAAACCCGGATAACCGTCTCGTCAAGGATTCTAATAATATTATGACGTCGTCATTTGTCATTTGTCCTTGGTCATTTGTCCTTGGTCATTTGTTTGTTGTCTGGGGAAACTAGTAATTCGTAATTGGTGACTGGTGATTAGTGATCCTCGTATCGAGACCAGAAGCTGCGCTTTCTGCCGTGGGTGTCACGAAGCTGCTGCTGGTAGGCGCTGTGGTCCCTCTGGTCACGCCAATCAGAAATGGATTTTGCCAGCCTGTCCAGCTTCTTGAGATAGCGGACACCATGGTGATAGGCTCGGGTCTGGCCTCGCCGCAGGATGGAATCGAGTAACGCACGGAAAATAACAGTGGCTGCGAGATGGCGTTCGGCCTCTTCCATAGCTTCGCCCAGGGGAGGCAGGCTGCCATAGTCGTCGCCGTTGAGTTGATCCGCCCGGTTGAGCAGGTAGGCTTCCGCCTCGTCCAGGCGACCAAGTTCAACGAGAAAGGCAGCATCGGAGGACGAAAACGCTTTGTCGCCAAGAATCGATACCACCTCGGATGCCATTACCGAATCACGCTGGTCCTCGCCGATCATGGAAAGCAATTCCTGAAGAGACCTGATGCATCGGTGCCGCCGGAAAATCCGCCAGGCGACATCCGCCTGTTTCTGAACTTCTCCCAGTTGCCCCAAGACATCGAGGAGCAGACGGTCGCGATCATGAGCTTGAAAAGTCTCCCCTGCCGGAATGCGCTCCAGCCAGGACAGGGCGATTTTTGGCTCATTACTTTCAAAATAAACCTGGGCGATGTCCAGGCAGGCAGCGGTTGACAGTTCTCCCCACGAGGCGATCCGGGTCTTTTCGAAAAGCTGCGGGTCCCTTATCTGCCGCGCCAGGGATTCGATCAGATTCAGCCAGTGGCGTTTTTTATATTCGTCACTTTCCTTGTCGGTTTCTTTCTCGAGCCAACCTATCAGGGAACGTATGTTCGGTTCCGGAAGGTACTCCGTCGCGCAATGGATCAGCGCGTCACGCACACCGAAGTCATCATTACGGTTGAGTTTGAACACCAGCTTCGCCAGCCACTCTTTATCAGAGCAGCATCGGGCAAAGCCGACAAACAGCTCTTTAGCATTGTAGCGGTATACATCACCGACAAAGCCGCTGGAATCATCGCAGTTTCCGAGCGCGCCCTTGTCAGTTTCGTAAAAAACAGCCACCAGCTCGCAGCCCGTTTTCGGATCGTCCACGCCGGCCTTCAGATCCTGAAGCAACGTTACCAATTCACGGGCAAAACCGGAGGATGCGCCCCAAGGGATAAAACCGCGGAAGCGCTTGAGAGCAGCTAGTTTGGCCTTGAACCGCTGGATATTCTCTCTGGGTGTGGCAATCATCCGATCCACCAGGTCGTCAACGGCATCGTTTTGGCTTGCCAGTTCCAACAGAGCGTCCGCCAGAGCCTCCGCTCCCAAATCGATAAGGCGATCTTTTTTGTTCTCATCCATATCCTACCTGTCCGGCATTGACATCATACAGCCTGAAAACCCTGAAACTGAACCGCCTCCTCCAGAAGGGCTGTTTTTTTCACCCGATAATCTTTTAGAAACGAATCTTCACGGGGGATCGATTCCAGCGCTGCCAGACCCAGAAATTCCGAGAAACGGATCAGAGTGCGCAGGGTGTAGCAGGTGCGCAGTTTCTCTTCCGGGTCGCTGAACGGTCCGGGCGGCACCTCTTCAAGCATCATGGGGAAAGCCTGCAGAAAGCGATCTTCGTAAAACTTTGCATCGCGCCATTGGTCGCCGTAGCGATGCAGCAGATACAAGGTAAAAAGAAAGGACTGCTGCACAAGCGAAAGGTCCGGATAGCCATCCCGGTAGGCCCAGTTGAACTCCCGGCTGTAAGTCTGCAGCAAGAGCGGATAGATGGCAGCATACCCTGACCGGGAGAGGAGGCTGCGGCAGTTGCGGCTGAGGATGAAACGGCTTTTGTACTTGCGGAGCAGACCGGCCATCTCGGCCACCAGGCGGGTGACATGCAGATCGGAAAAATCCTCTTCCTTGTTGATGTTGCCATACCGCGTCCGGTCGCGATGGGTCTCTTCGCCCCAGTAGGCCAGGGCCGCCTCCCGGCAGAAATTACGCGGCAGGTTGCCCTTGGCGGTGGGCTTCAGCCCCTGCTCGCCGACAGCCTCCGCCAGCAACCGGAACAACGTCAGGATCGGTGCCTCGGGCTCCCCGGCCAGGGTTTCGGCAAAACGCACCAGCTCCGGCGAATCCAAAGGATAGTAGAGCATCCGATGCATCTGCTCCGTCGACAGACCGGAAAAATCATCCAGGGGCTGCTGGTCGCGCTGCTGCATATAAGCCTCCAGGAAGGCGTTGGCGTCTTCCAGCGATTCGAAATCGCGCCCTTCCAGCGCCTGGCGAATCTCAGCGGATATGTCCGTCGGGATCTGATCTCCGGGGGAATCCTTGCGCCACCCCTGGCAGCATTTCTTGTATTTCAGGCCACTGCCGCAGGGGTAGGGATCGTTTCGGCCGATTTTATCCTTTGACATAAAGACTTTCTCCCTGAATTAAGCCCGGTCTCAAACAGCACCTGCAAAAAATCTCCGGATCACGGAATGATAATAATCATGCAGTGTATCACGCGGCATGGTGATATTGCGAAAGTCTGGGATTGTTGAGGCAGGAGATTCCGGACAAAGATGGACAAAACCGTGGAGATTCACTGTCGACATTTCAATTTTTTCAGCTCGGTAAACCGCCGACGTCCTTTCCTTACATATGCGGCAACTCCAGGTTGGCCATGTTGCTTTGCACCAGGATATCCCAAGCTTCATTCTGGTGGTTTTTTACGGCCTCCTGGAACAGATACCAACGGCTGCGGCGATGGTTTTGCGGGTTCTTCCAGGTATAGACGTCGCTCAGGGGGTCCCAGCGGGTGAGGATAAAATCGCTGCGGTCCCGCAGTCCGCGTACGCTTTCGTTGACGACCTCGTCGAGCCACAGGTTTGCATCGTATTCCGCCAGTTCGCAATCGCCGTATTCGGCCCGGTCGCTCAAGGCCCGATACCGGGCTATGCGCGCGGCTCTGTAGCTGTTGTTCCGGTCCCGGTCTCCGATGGCCCGATCAAGATCGCCGCGCAGGGCACGTGATTTTTCGGCCAGGCCTGTTTTGCTTATCCTCGGATCGACGTAGATGGTCAACTTTTTCAGCAGCGTCTCGGCCGCATCGAGGAACAGCGCCTTGTTGTCCACCCATTCGTGGAGCATACGCTCGTCTCGCCAGAATAGAGCCGGCCAGTCCGGGTCGTGACCGGCGTCGGCGTGACCGATGTTCGGCATCGCTTTGCTCAGAGGGTTCGCCATGGCATTGAATTCATCGAAATACCCGACGAAGTTCTGGTGCGCCCAGGTATCGGCAAAACCATGGCAGGCGATGCCGATGCGGTAGAGATCGTCGGTCGCCAGGGCGGCGTCCAAAATCCGGTTGGCGTTCCGGCTGTTCGGGGTGGTATTCAACCAGTGCATCTTGCCGTCTTTGCGAAAGGCGGTGGGGCTTTCGGGGTAGCCGGGGATGAAATGGAACAGGGGGTAAATGCGGAACAGTTTGCTTTTGGGCTTGAGGATATTCAAGGTCTGGCTGATGTAATTGCGATAGGCCGTGTCCCTGCCCTTGTCGATCTGCAGAATCATGTCGTTGTCATCGACGTACTGGCAAGCGGTGGCCACAGTCAGGGCATCCTCCTTGCCGAAACCGGCCTTCGTTGCAATCAGGTAGGTCATGTAATAGTGAAACTCGATATCCATGGTTGCTCCTGTCAGGCATAACATGGAACAGCTGCACTGTCGGGTCGAGATGCATCTGGATGGGTTGCCGGCCGTGGCGGTCGGCGGGCTTTAAAAACGCCTTTTCTTTCGTGTCGCCAGTCGGACCCGAGTCATGCGTTCACGCAGGCCACCTTCTTCCAGGAAAGCCTTTTCGAGTTGTCGTATCAGGCGGTCAAGCAGGTAATTGGTCTGGTGAATCAAGCAGATGATAATATTGGCGACGACCTCGGGCGGCCGGGTCTCAAAAAAGACCCTATAGGTCTCATAGGACTCATGGGACCTATGCTTTGTCCTACCCAGCTTGCGCACATACATGGCTTCTTTGCTGTGTTTCTCCCATAGAGGCTGCCCGCGAACTTTCAAGAAGTCCCTGTAGTCCTCCAGCAATTCTTCCAGACTGGCCCGAGCCACGTTAATCAGTTTGATTTCCATTTCCTTTGAGGTACCGGAAGCCATGCTCCCTTCGACAATATTCTGTTTTCCGGAACGAGCAGCCTGCACCATCTGGTCATGCGTGCGGCTGCGCCGGTCGATATACCGATTGCAGAAATACACCGTCGCTTCGAACACAATTGCGGCTTTTCGGTAGGAAAGCAAATTCCGATAACCGCCATGCGGTGGAATAAAACCTTCCGACATGGATAGCTCTCCTCTTTGGACCAAAATCATATGGCGAAGCCAAAGTCTCCTTAGAATAAGCTCACACTTTAAATTTTGTCAATGTTCACCTGCGCCCCAAAACCCTCGGGGCACCTTGATATATGTGCAGAGAGTGATAAAGGAATAGTAGGTGCACCCGATAAAGCCAAACCTATTGCGAAGTAGGGACGGAAAGCGGCGGGTCTTGCAACCGAATCCTGAAAGACGGCCGAGCTACCGAAGGGGCAGGGATCCGGGCGGGTGGTTCGGCCTTTTTGTCTCGATTGTGACGTGGTTTATGACGAGTCCAAAAACAAGGGGAGGGAGAAGGTGACGGATCCAGGATAAGAAAGTGTCGAGGTGATACCCAGCAGGTGGCGCTATGAAAACTACGCATCGGAACAATATCTTCCGACTTTTCGCTGCCCTTGGTCTGTGTGCTCTGGTGGCAGGCGGCTGCGCCTTGCCGCAAAAAATCACCCTGAGCTTTTCCGAAAAACGGCAATTGATGAGCGAAGACCGCGAGGGACTCGTCGTCACCAAAAAGGCCATCGCCACCGAACCGCAGGCACCGCCCGAAAAAGACATCCGCGAGGTGTCCGCCCCATCCCCACCCACAGAATCGCGCATGCCCCAAAGCCCGGCTATCGGTTTCCAGGCTGGTAACGGACAATATTTCTCGCTGCTGGAGCGAAACGAAAAGAACGACCGGATCGCGTTTCGCGCTCCTGCAGACCGTCTGACCTTCCTGAATGAATCGCTGCTGGTCGGCGAGCAGGCAAAATCCCCCCGCGCAAGCCCCAGCGAAAATCAGATGAGGAAACAACACCTGATTGCCTATGACGCCTTCTTCGAGGCTGTTGAGGAAGAGCGCGAAAATCCCCAGGGCCTGAACCTCGCCATTGAACCGGAACCTGTTGCGGAGAAGTCCGACCTGGTGTTGCGCTCGGGGGATTTTGTCTTCCGCGCCAAGGTCAAGGATTTCAAGATCACCTTCACCTGGCCGGTACTGGCCTTGCCGCAGGTAAAGACCCATTTCCGGATTGAACCCAAGGAGATCATGTGGTGGTTGAACCTGGAGTGGTAACGCTGTCCGTCATAGCTGCGGGCGAAACATCGCCCTCCGGCGCATGAGAAGGGAATCGCAGCGAAAAGAGCGGTTGCGTCCCCGTGGACCGGAGGCTGCGCTTTTGGTTCCACGGCACACGGCTTATCCTCTTCGCCGGTTTCCGGTTTTTCCTCCCAATACGGATCATCGATATACCAGACTTTCTGTTTCATTGTTCATCTCCCATTGCACGATATTCGAAGCATGTTGAAGAAGTGCCAGGTGCTACCCCGCGGGCAGAAAGTCGATCGGGTACAGAATAGTCGTCGGCGGCACCCCCTCTTTGGGTCCGAAATTGAACCGCTTGACGCGGGCGACAATCTGGGCGACCAGTTCCGTTGAGGCCAGATCGGTGGACTCCGCCTCGCACATGGAGACCTCTCCTCCCGGTTCGATCGTAAGCCGCAGCAGCAGTTTTCCGCGCAGGGTCGGATCCTCACGCAGTTTGCGATTGTAGATCCGATAGAGGGTCGCCTTGTAGCGGTCGAAAACGATCTGGATTTCCTCGTCGGTGCGGCCGGGACCCGGTCCGTCGCTCAGGGGCCGACCCGCCTGTTCGCTCAGACCCGCCACGGCACTCTTGACCTTGCTGCCGGTGCCGCCATAACCGACGCCGCTGCCGTCGCCCCAACCGGTGCCGTTGCCGGAGCCGTGACCGCCGCCCCGGCCGTACCCGCTGCCGCCGCCGCTGCCGCCGCTGCCCAGGTTGCGACTGACGCCGAAATTGCTGATTCCGCCGCTGCCGCCGCTCTTGGCCTGGCTGGCCACCAGCGAACGGTGGGCGACGGCCTGGCCGGCCGCCTGTTTGGAATTCTTTTTCAGCCGGGCCTCGGTGCCGAGTCTGGCCACCGGGACTTCATCCATCATGTCGGCAAAGCTGGCCTTGAAGGCCAGCACGCCGGTGGTGCGAGCTTTCCGGCCGCCGGGCGAACCGCCGCCACCGCCTCCGCCGCCAGCGGGCCTGCCATCGCCTTTCGCCACCTTGGTTCCACCCTTGGGTTTGGCCGCCGATGCGGACTTTTCAAGCTTTGCGTCGGATTTCGCCGTATCGGCCTTGGCCAGTTCGGGCTTGCGCCGCCGCACCGGTTCCGGCTTGGGTGGCTCCTTCTTGACCAGCGTGGCCAACCGCTCCGGAATCTCCACCACCGTCGCGACGCGATCGGGAATCGGCACGTTTATCCAAGGAATCAGGATGCCGAAAAGCAGCGTCCACAGCAGCGAAATCATCAGTATCTTGCGGAAGCGTCGTTCGCTTTCGCCGACGTGGGCCCAGGGCATGATTCCTGGTCCGTGGGCCACCGGAGAAATCTCCCGCACGATGGCGAATTCCTCCAGGCGCCGTTCCTCCCGGGCATAGGCGTCATGCACTTCTTCGAACAGGTAATCGAGCGCCTCCTGGCACCGTTCGGCCTGTTCCCTGAGGCCCTGCCGCCTTCTCTCGACGACCTGAAACTCCTGTTCGAAGCGGGTCACCTGTTCCCGCATCTGTTCCAGATGGCCGGCGGCGGCACCGGGATCGGCGACGCCAGACCAGAACATCTCGCCGGCGCCCAACGCGCCCAGCTTGTCGAGCCCGTCGCAGATCTCCCGCAGGGTGTCGTAGCGCTGCTTGTCGTCGGAAAAGGTATCGAGTTCCGCCTCCACCACCCGCAGATCGTCTTCGAGCACCTCGATCTTTGCCCGCGTTTCCTCGATCTGCGCGTTCAGGGGCTCCAGTTCCTGTGCTAATAAGGATGTGTCCACAGAAATTACCTTAGGATTTCGGGGCCTTCTGGGTTACCGCAAGGGAAATCTTGCCGTATCCAGAATCCGTGCAGGTTGACATTATTTTCTTCAACACCTTGAACGGGATGGTCTTGTCGGCCAGAATGGTGATTTCCTGACTGGCTATGGCCGCCTTGGTGCTGATGCCGATAATGTTGCGTTCGAGTAATTCCAGCCGTTCGGCAATGGCCGGTATGGGGCCCTGTTCGTCTTCGAGCAGTTCGGCGGTGGTGATGACCGGTTGGCCCTGCAGCAGAACCGTCTCGGTGCCGACCAGGATCACCAGCGTTTCCCGGGGCTTGGTCTCGACCACGGAATCGGGCAGTTTGATCTGCTTGGGGGCGGTGACCACCTCGCTGGAGGATGAATTGGCCAGCAGGAAGAACACCAGGATGGTGAACACATCCATCAGCGAGGTCAGATTCAGGACCGGCACCTTCTTTCTGTTGCGTTCCATGCGTCTGATGCGTCTGTTTGTTCTCATGGCGCGTCTCCAATGGATATGTTGGGGAAAAGTTCCATTTTGCCGATCTCGCCGGTGGCTTCATCGGTGATCTCGGTTTCCCGCAGCGTATCCATGACGAGAATCAGGTAGTCGTATTGGATATCCGGTTCCATCAGTACCGTGGCATCGGTCTTTTCCGGATAGCTGCTCTTGAGTCGCAGCAGCATTTCCTCCAACTGCTCCAGGTCGTACTCCCCATCCTTTTTCGGCATCGCCGCCACCACGCTGTTGCCGTTGGCCAGCTCCAGCCCCGTCTTCCGCACGATCACCTCGATGGCAAAGTTCGGCTGCACCTGCTTCGATCCGCCGGCCGCGGTCGGTACGCTCAGTTCCTGAATCGTCACCCTCGAAAAAACCGCGCTGATGAGCAGAAAGGGGACGAGCACCACCATCAGGTTCATGAAGGTGGTGATATCCAGGTTGGGTGCTTCCTTGCTTATTCTTCGGTAATGATGTCGTCTGCGCATAATCAGCCCGTCGGATATTGGCGCTTGGAAAAATTGGAGATGCTGTTCAGCGCCTTGACCGATGCCATCTCCAGGCTGTCGACGATCTGTCCGGTGGTGGAGGTCAATTTCGCGTGAATGAGCAACAGCGGAATGGCCGCCATCAGACCGAAGGCGGTGGTATTCATGGCCACCGAGATACTGGCCGACAGCAGATCGGCTTTTTCCGCCGGGTTGGCGTTGGCCACCGCGGTAAAGGCATCGATCAGACCCATGATGGTGCCGAGCAGTCCGAGCAGGGTGGCGATATTGGAGAGCAGGCCGATGTAGGGGGTGCGTTTTTCCAGCTGCGGGATGATCTCCATCATGCTCTCTTCCATGGCGATCTCGATATCCTCGCGCCGCCGCACCGCGCCCTGGCGCGCCAGCCCCATGGCCAGCATCTGCGAAATGGTCGACTTGTCCTTGTTGACCAGGGTGCGTGCCTTGTCGAACTCGCCCTTTTCAAGCACGCCCTGCACCTTGCCCCACATCTTGCGATTGTTTTCGCGGGTGCGGGTCAACTGCACCCAGCGCTCAATGGCGATAGCCATGCCGACCGCAAACACGATCAGGATGGGGTACATGAACAACCCGCCCTTCTGGAAAAAACCTACGATCGTAAAGAAACCCATTTTGATCCTCCACTACTTAAAAAGTTGGTTGCTGCCCCGGGACCGATGCCGGGGTGGTTATCGATATCTCTGCGTTCTCCGCGCGCTCAAGTGAGTGAAACGAGCGGGCGGTGAAATGCCTTTATTCTGTTGCGGTACAGACTTCGTAGTATTCGAGTTGCCGCTTGAAAACCTCGCGGTCGACCGGCCTCGCCCCGTCGTTCATCATCATGCTCAGACTGGCTTCGGTACCGAGTTCGGAACTTTTCCACGGCACGATATAGAGCGATTTCGGAGCTTCGTCGTTGCCGACGATCGACATACCCGAAAGCTCCTTGGGACCCGGCGGCGGAGCGTTCTTCCTGGGTAAAGCGTCTTTCTTTGCCGCGGCGTCTGTCTGAGGCACCGCTTCTTCCCGGGCCATGGCCGCTACAGTCGGCAGCAGTACCAGGCACAGGACGCAGAACAATTTTCGATACATGCCCACCTCCTACGGGTTTGCCATGCGCAGTTTCAGATCGGCGATCCATATCTTGACCTCTTCATCCTCCGGCTTGCCCTCGCTGTAGATCCGGTACTGTTCCAGGGCGCAGGCCTGATCGCCCAGGTAAAGGTCGCATAAAATGCCGAGGTTTCTGCGCAGCGGCAGGTACTCGGGAAACTCGGCCAATGCCTGCTCGTAGATTGCCCGGGCCTCGTCAAAACGGCCGGCCCGGCGCAGCAGCAAACCGTACTCGTTACTCGCCACCGGGTGTCCGGGAACCCTTTTCAGGGCCGCCTTCAGGCATTTTTCGGCCTGTTCGGGCTTACCTTCATGCCGACAGGCGATGGCCAGGTCGATATACGGTGCCGTGACCGCAGGAGAAGACGCGACGACCGGTTCCAACAGCAGGATGGCTTCGGCGTGGCGACCGCTTTTCAGCAGGGCAACGGCCTGCTCGAAGGCAGCGCGGTCCCTGGCTTCCAGATCGGCCTGCTCGCGGATATCGAACCCCTCGCGCCCGCCCGGCAAACGGGTCACGGTGGCTCCGCCCGCGTTCTCGGCTCCACTCGCGTTCTCGGCCCCGCTGGCATCCACGGCCCCGCTCGTTGCGCGGACGGACTCCGGACCGGCACTGCGCCCCGGAGCACAGCCGGGAACGACCGCCAGCAAAAGCAGCAGGCCCACCAGTTTTCCGGCAACGGCCGTGTTTGTCGCCGCTCTCCTAATTCCTCTCAACATCCACCTCCACCTCGCTTCTTGTCGTCTGAATCGCCGTGTCCGCTGCAGTCACGCCGTCCGCAGCCGAAGACTGTACTTCGGCCGTGGACGACGCTTCCTCCCCGGCCTGCGGCTCCTCAACCGTGGACGGGTCCTCCTTGACAGCTTGGCCCTTTCCGGCCGTCATCGCTTCTTCATCCGCAGCGCGTACCTCTTCCACAACCTGCGCCGCATCGACAGCCGGCGCTTCGGCGCCGGGCCGGGCTGTATCCGCAGACGGTCCGTCGGCCGGGCCGGCGACGACAGGCAAGGGTCGATAAATCTCGAAACCGTAGCCGTCGAGGGAAGTCAGGACGGGACTCGGCTCTTCCGACCTGGCATAGCGTGCCGGCACGACCTCGGCCAGTTTCCGCAAACTCCGCTCGATCCACTCGTTGTAAATCCCCCGGGCCATGAGCTGGAGATTTCTTTCGTGTACGGAAATGGCCCGTTCCTCAAAGGGATAGGCCTTTTCCTCGAGGGCCCATTCATACTCTTCGAGCTCCTCGGGGTACAAACCTCGAGGTATTTTCAGTTTTTTTCCTGCGACGATGACACTCGATCTTTTCAGGTTGTTGGCGTTTAGAAGCCTGCTGATATCGCATTTGGATCGCCTGGCGATTCCGATGAGGTTGTCGCCGGGTTTGATCGTGTAGTAATCGAAGGTCAGCTCAGGACGTTCCGAGGCCATCAGAGCCTTGCTGAAGTGGGCGTATATTTCGGCCAGATAGAATGTGGCCGCCGCGGTAAGCTCCCCCGACTCGTATTCTATGAGCCCGTTGAAGCGCTTGATGGATTCTTTCATCATGCGCTTCTTTTTTCGCATGCTTTCCTCTAACGGCTTCGCCAGCTTGATCGCCCGGAACATTTCATACGTGTTTTCAGCCAGCACCAGCGCGGCATTTCCGGCCAGATAGCGCGTCCGCTCGGTCCGCCCTTCCCCGGCGGCATCGAGGGCGACAATCTGCCTGAGCTGCTCGAGATAACCGCTACGATCCCCGTTCGCCTTGAGGATGTCGGCGATCTTGTTGCGGGTTTCCAGATTCAATGCGACCGGATCGGGGAAGTTGGCGACATAGCGTCGATAGACTTTAAGCGCCTGGGCCTGTTTGTCGGCTTCGACGTACAGCTCGGCGGCGACCTGCAGCGCCTCCTGCCGGATCGCATCGTCATCCGACTCGGTTTCGATCCTTTCGTATTCGGCAGCGGCCTGCGCCGCCTTGCCGTCCTCCCGATAGACGAAGGCCATCTTCTTGGTCACTTCGGGCTGCAATGCGTGACCGGGGAAGCTGTTGCGGAAGCCCGCCAGCACGGTGGCCGCCGCGCCCCAGTCCTTGAGCTGGATCAGGGCCGTGGCGGCATCGAACTCGGCGGCCGGCCTGATCCTGGAGGTCGGCGCCATGCGCCCCACCCTCAGGAAGTGATCCGCCGCGCCACGGTAATCCTCGGCCGCATTCGCCTCTTCCCCCTGCTTGTAAATGGCGGCCGCCAGGTTGTCGACCAGTTCGCCGCGGGATTCGTCGCTTGCCGGCAGCATGGCCAACACCTTGCCATAGGCCTGTTCGGCGTCGCTGTAATGCTGAAGCTCGTAGGACGCATGCCCGACCACCAGCCAGGCGGCACGCACAATGTCCTGCTCGGCGGCCGGGAAGGTTTCGATGAGCTTGTGGGCCGCCGCCAGCGCCGGAGAGTAGTCCTGCATGGCGTAGAGATCGTCCGCCGCCGCGCCCAGGACGATGGCTGCCTTCTCGTGTTCCGGGAAGGTTTCGGCGAATTTCAGCGAACTTGCCACCACCTCGCGCCTGACCGGCTCCCGCCGGTCGTCGGATACGGTTGCGAGATGCTCGCGGCGGGCAAACACCGCCGCGTAACCGGCCGTGGAGGATTTGTCATGACTCGGATAATCGTAGGCGATCTTCTCGTACTCCACCGCCGCCTCGGCGAAGGAACGGTTTTCCAGCAGCAGGTCCGCCAGCTGTATGTTGATGGCAGGCGATTCCTCATCCTGCGGAAAGGAGGCCAGATACTCCCGATACCAGTGCAGCGCCTCGGCGAAGTTGGCCGGCTTTGCTTCGGCTTGCTCGGGACTCTGATAGAGCGCGTGATAGTGATTCGCCAGGTCGTGCAGGTTGGTTTTCAATAAGCCGAGCGCTTCCGGATAGTCGGCCGGTTCGAAATGCCGCCAGTATTCGGATTTCAGACCGTAACGGGTGGCGAAGGCCTTTTTCGCGTCGATGACCAGGGTGGGAAAGCCGCCGGCCATGTTGATCTCGATCACCCTCATGTCGAAGTGCGGCGCCATCTTGTGAAAGGGATGGCGGCTGACGAAAGCGCTGTAGGTGGCGGTGGCATCGGCGTAGCGGCGCTTGCCGAAATAGTATTCGCCCAGATTGCCGTAGACACGGTCCTCGTAACGACGCCGCCCCTCCTCGTTGAAAAACTCGTCCATCGCCTCGGCACCGCCAAGGTAGGAAAAGCTCAGGCTGACGACACGGAAGGTGTCTTCCACCCGCTTGCGTTCGGGTTCGTCCTCGGTCTGCTCGAAGTCGTAACCGGTCTTGACCTGGTAATCGAGCAGGGCAATGAAATTATCCAGGGCGTTGTAATAGAGTTCCTGCTTGTAGAAGGTCCACCCCAGTTTATACAGGGCCAGCTGGTAAAAGGATGAGGCCACGCCGATATCGACGATGGACTTGTAGGCGTCCTCGGCGTCCAGATACTTGCGGCGGGTAAAGAAGTATTCGGCCCGTCGGAACTGGACTTCGTCGAAGTAGCGGGATTTCGGACAGGTGCGCACCAGCCGGGTCATGACCTCCATGGCCTCGTCGACCCGCCCCAGTTCCTCGTAAGCGCGGGACATCTGGTAAAGAACCTGGTCGTTGCGGTCGTACAGCGGGTACTCGTCAAGCAGTTCCCGGTACAGGGCGATGGCCTCGAGCGCCCCCGTCCGTTCCAGGTCGTCGGCCGCCTGCGCCGTCGCGGTTTTCGTCGCGGCGGCGGCGGTCGCGGTCGTGGTGCGTCGCTCGAATTCGGCCTCCGACTCGCCGGGCGCCGGGGCCGAAACCGTCTGTGCAATCTCGGCGGGACGTGCGGTCTCCGGGGCGCTGAGTAACGCTTGCGCCCCGTCGGCAGGTGCACTCCGATCGGTGATGAGGCCGTATTCATTTTCGACCTTCAAATCGGCCAGGCGCCGGATGGCCTCGGGAGCCAGGGGAGTATCGGGCGTTTCCCGCAGAAACTGCTGATACCCCTCCATCGCCTTTTCGAGCCCGCCGACGATCTTCTCTTCCTCGATTTCGATCTGCTGGTTGCGCAACTGGGCGATCGTTCCCCGCTCGTCCAGGGTGGAGCAGGCGACGAGGACCAGGGGCAGCACAAGCATGAAAAGTCGCGTACGGCTCATTGATTCACCTTTTTCAGACCTTGTGCCCGGGTGGCGCGATCGTAACTGTCCGCCAGGGCAAACCGGGCCTTGATCTGGTATTCCGCCAGCCGGTCGCGTCGACTGGTGAGTTCGTTTTCAGCCATGACTTCCAGAATATGCCCCTGCCGGGCCATCAGGGTCGCCACCATTTCCCGGGCTTCGGCGATCCGGCCGCGCTGGCGGCGGATTGTTTCGTCGTAGCCCTTATAGCTCTGGGTTGCGGCCTGGCGCACCCTCACGTAGGCGGCGTACTGCTTCCGCAACGCCTCGATGAGCCGGTTCAGCTCGTCCATATGGTGGAAAGCTTCGGTCAGGCGCCGGTCGTAATCGGTGCGGATATTAAACGTGAGCACCCCCAGCAGACGTCCGATGCGGGCTTCGAGCTCTTCCGGCAGGTCCTCCCCGGCGGGCAGGGCCGGTTCGATCCGGGCAACCTGCTGCTTGAGGATGCGTTCCTCGGCGGTGGCCAGGTAGTCCGGCCGCGGTGCGGTCAGCATCGCATGCAGACGTTTTTCGATGTGGTCGCGCTGTTCCAGACGCAGGCGCATTTGCGAATCGAGACGCCGAAACTGCCGGTCGATTTCGGGCAGCAGCGGCTCGTAATAGGCCCGGCGCAGGCGGATCAGTTCCTCGAACGCATCCAGATCCCCCTCCCAGATCTCAAGTTTCTTGCGCAATGCCTCCAGATCCAGGTAATTTTTCAACGACTCCTGGAAATCGTGGGAGGCCATCAGGTCGAGCAGGTAATAGGTTTCGGGCGTTTCCGGCAATTGACGCAGCTTGACCACCCAGTTGGCATCCTGCTTCAGTTCTTCACGCACCAGGGCTTTGAGAAATTTGCCTTCGCGGATGCTGCCGATCGAGGCATCGAGTTTGGCAACCTCGCTGCCGAAGGCCTCCAGAGCGCGGCCGTAAAGCACCGCCGCCTTGCTGTACACCCCCAGTTTGGCGTAGGCATAGGGGACCGCAAGCAGGGCTTCCTGCACCGCGGAGTCGGTGATCTCCCGGTCGGCGAGGATGCTCCAGGGCACCAGCGCCCGTTCGAAACGGCCCTGGTAAGCATCGGCCCAGCCCGAGCCGAGCAGCGCACGGTTGGAAAAGGGACCGCCGAGACGCACCCGGTCGAGGATCTGTCTGGCACCGTCGTAGGCAGCCTCTTCCAGCAGCTTTTCGCCGAGCACCAGATTCGATTTATCCCTGATCGCCAGGGCCGCGGAATCCTCGCAGGGGATCTGACCGTTGCGGTCGAGATGCAGACGTCCCTCCCGTTCCTGCCCGTCCCTCATCAGGGCGATGCCGAGGTTGTAACCGGAAAAGCCCTGGCAACTCCCGCTCTCCAGCAGCTCCCGCAGGGTCGACACGGCGCCTTTGAAACGACCGTTGGCCATCAGGATCTGTGCCCGCAGAAAATCCAGATCCTCGCGCAGGCCCTCGGGAACCGCCCCCTCGATGCGTTCCACCGTGTGCAGAGCCCGCACCGGCTGATCCTTACGGAAGTAGAGCCGCGCCAGGCGATAGATGGCCGTATTGCGTACCGGCTGCTCGACGTTGCCTTCGATGACCGCGGTAATGGCGCGGCCGGCGCGCTGGTGCATCCGGTAGGCCAGCTCGAAATCCCCGACGGCGAATTCGGCCTGATCGATGTGCCGGAAAAGGGAATCGCGCTGCGGCTCGTCAAGCCCGTGGTACTGCCACAGTTCGGTATCCAGGCGGGCAATGGCCTCGAACCAGTCGCCCTGGAAGGCATGGTACAGGGACTCGCCGTAAAAGAGATCTTTCAGCTCCTTCGGCACGCTGGTAATGGGCGCTTCCTTCGGCGGCGGCGTAACGGAAGAACCGTCCGCCAAAGCAGAGGAAGCGAACAGCAGGATTGTGAGTGAAACCAGAAACCTGATCATAAATGTCCCGTAAAAAGCCCTGTTCAATTCGTTGGTTGTCCTTGGTCAATCGTCATGCGTTGAACATGTCACTTGTCATGTTTTGAACATGTCATTTGTCATTCGTCATTTGTCATTTGCAAAACCTCTATGGACACTCCCTAATGCCAGTGACTAGTGACTAGTGACCAGTGACCAGTGACTGCTTTTCACCAGTCCCTGAAACCGAGGGAGTTTTCGGCCAGGATGATTTCCACGATCTTCGGACCGACAGATTTATTGAAGGTGAAGGTTTCCGTGCGCAAAAGACCGGCCCCGCTTTCGGACTTGCCGATGAGAGTCACCTGCAGGTCATGGTCGCCGGTGGTGACGTTGCCGGTATAAATCCGCTGCACGCCGCCCTTCTGCAAGGCTTCGAGTTCCTTGAAGCTGTAAAGATGGTTGGCCACCGACTTGCCTCCGAGCTCGAGGCTGACCCCGTCGAGACGAAATTGTTCACCCTCGACCAGGGATACGAACACCGCCACCTGGGTATCGGAGGGATAGAGCAGCTTCTCTTCGAGCTGGGTCAGCTGCGCTGCGATTCCGAGCACGTCTCCCTTGATATCCTGAACCTGTTCATCCAGGCCTTTCATCTGATCCTTCGAGATGTCTTCGGCATAAGCGGAGCAACTCAGTACGAGCACCGCCATGGTTAACGCGAAATATCTCCAGACTTTCTTCATGTTTCACCTTCCGCCAAGCGTTGGTTTTATTCCAGGGCCTGTCGACCTGGCACCCCTTAGATTTTGATCCAGCCCGGTTTGTTCATGAATAATCCGGGCTACATTTTGCCGATCACGTAGATGAACAGGCCCTCGTTGTCGTACTCGAACTCGGCCAGTTCATCCGAGAGCCCGTCGAAGTTGTAGCCGGCTCCCAGTTTGACCTGCCGGCTCAAACACCAGTCGGCATGCAGCAGGTACGGATTCGCCGGTTCGCCTTCGAGATGGGCATGACGATCGTTTTCCCCATGGTTCCAATGCGAGGTCGGTTCATACACCCTATCCACCGTGACCATGTGCGCCGACGGCATCACATCGGCCTCGGGAAGAATGTCCCCCCTCCGCATGTCGGCCGAAATGCCGCAGGGGTAGAACAATTGGTCCCTCGACAGGCCTTCCGCACAGGCAGATGAAATCCAGGTCAAAAACACCATCGTTAATGCGAAATATGTCCAGGCTCTTTTCATGATTCACCTTCCGCTGTGGTTTTGTTTTCCCGGGCCGCTGCCGCCGTCGACAGGGCGACCCCCTCCAATCCAAACGTCCATTTCATTCTCGATTTCGATTAAAAAATTCACGGCCTGCTTTTCCCCGGCCCGGTTCATGAACAACCCAGGCTACATTTTGCCGATCAGGTTGACGAACACCCCCTGATGGTCGTAATTCAGGTCGGTCAGATCGTCCGAAAACGTGCTGAAGTTGTAGCCGGCCCCCAGTTTGATGTGCTTGCCGAAGTGTCGGTAGAGAGCGATCAATGCGCCGCTCAGCCGATCTTCGGCGTCCGGCAGGTCGAGCATGCGCGCTTCGAGCAGGGCGTCCCAGCGATGCAGGAAGTGCCAGTCGGCGCGCAGCACGTACAGGAGGGCCTGGCTGCTGAAGAATTCGGGGTCATCCCGGTCCAGGCTCACCTCGCCCCGGCGATAAGCGACCTTTCCTCCCACCGTCCAGCGGGGCGTCAGGTCGTACATGACGTCGAGGGCGAAAATGTGGCTGCGCTGGACGACGTCGGCGCTTGAAGAGGTGCCGCTCACCTGGTCGACGGCCGGAAGGTTGTAGAAGTATGTGTATTTGAGCAGCGCATTGAGGCGGTCGTTGTCGACGGGACGATAGGCGAAACCGAGCACCCCTTCGGTATAGTTGCCGTCGTAGAACTGTCCCTGCGAACTCTCGCTGAGGGAATAATTGAATTTGCCTATCAGGCGCCAGTCGGGATACATCTGGTACTTGAGGCTGTTTTTAAACAGCCAGGTGGTGCGTTCGACAGTGCTGGCATCGGACTGCTCCGCATCGTCCACCCTGTATTCCACGGCACTGGCGAACTTCAGGGCCTCGAAACCGTAACCGACCCTCACCGCGGCGGCCCGGCGCTCGAGTTCGGCACCGGTCTGATGGTCACGGAGGGTGCCGACGTCGATATTGGCGCCGAGATTGAGCCGGTCGGTGGGGGAAAGATCGACACCGGTGGAATGCACCAGCCCCGTCGGCACGTCGCCGTGGGTGTAACGCTCTTCGAGGAACAGGCTGGCGCTGTCCGAATAACGGGTGCGGAAACCGGAGGTCATGCTCCCCTTGCGGGCCCGCACACCGTTGTCGGAACGCTCGTTCTCCAGGGTGTAATCGAGGTACAGGGTGGTGCGATCGGAGTACAGGTACTCGGTGCCGACCCGGGCGCCGGTGCCGAGGTTGCCCTGGGACACTTCGCCGTCGACCTTGAAACGGTCGGTCACGCGATAGCTGCCGCCGGCCCCGACACGGGCATTGTCCTCGCGGGTGCCGGTGGTCATGACCGATCCCTGCACATAGCCGTAGCCGCTCCAACGGGCCTTGGAATCGTACCGCACCCGGGCCACCAGGTCGGTGCGGTCGCCCTCTTCCTGGGTCTCGGGGACCACCGTCGATTTGTCCTCGCGGGTGTCGCGCCGCAGCCCGGAACTGAGGGTCCAGTGTTCACCGAGGCGGTAATCGACATCCAGTTCGCTGGCTTCGGTTTCCACCCCCTGGTCCTGGATCTGGAAGTCGGTCTTCAAGTGCAGGTCGAATCGCTCGAACAGGGGCAGCACCGCCGTGCCGCCGTAACGGGTCAGGTCCCGGTCGGTGTTCAGCCCGGGGGCGGAATAACCCGCCTCGAGGTTTTCGTAATAAAGCGTCAAGCGGCCCTTGGCGTCGGCGAAGAAATCCTGCAGTTCAAGACTCGAGTCGACGCGGTAAGCCAGGGCTTCCGCGTTTTCATCCGCAGCTACCGAGGAGACGGTATAGCCACCGTCGACGGAAGTGGTGGTGGTCGTTCCCGCCCCTTCGCTGCGGCCTGTTTCGAGGCGTACCCACGATCCCGTCGACTTGCGCAGGGTCAGATTCGCCCCGTACAGGTTGTTTTCGCTACCTTCGGCATCTTCGCGGTTGGCGGTCAGACCGAGCTTGACGTAATCGCTGAGCCAGTAGTGCACCTGACCGCCGACCGCCAGGGTGTCGAGTTCATCGACGCCGGGAGTGAATTCGTAGCGCACCACCAAAAAGGCGGGATTTCCGCCGGTCGCGTCGCTCTGCACCAGCAGGTCGTCGGCGGCGGTCGAGGCCAGGGGCTGCGACAGCAGGATGCGGCCCTGAAGATAGTCGATATCGTAGTCGAGCACCGGGGTCAGGTTCTTGACCCCGAGCACGATGCCGGAGTCTTTGTCACGCACCTCGATGCGCACGCTTTCGGAACCCTCGAGGACATCCTGCCGGCGCAGGTAATAGAGGGAGCCGCCGGTACCGCGCAATTCGTCCCGCCCGGCCAGGGTTCCCGGGTCGGCAGCGAAGGCATCGGCCGCCAGGCGCTGTTCTCCGAAGCGGGTGGTGTCGCCGGTCTGGTAATGCAGGTTACCGCCGTACAGGCCGCGATCCACGTGGGCCAGATAGTTATCGGTATAGGCGACCTTGAAATTGCCCCAAAGAGCGTAGTTCGGTCCGTTTTGCAGGCGCAGGTAGAACTTGCCGTTGGTGGGCGCATCCTCGATCACGGTGCCGTCGTCGCCGAAGGTCGGGTAGTGACGATCCGGATCGATGCGCCGGAACAGGGCTTCGGGCGACTTGTCGAGGAAGTTGGTGAAGATCTCGTCCAGCGGACCTTCGCGGGTATCGGCGCTGGCGGTCAGCTGCCAGTCGCTGCCGAACTTGCCCTTGGTGTAAAAAGCCAGCCGCCCGTCGATGCCGGCACTTTCGTCGTAGTGGTCGTTGTCCGGCGCCACCAGTTCGGCCGGTCCGCTGGTACTGCTGCCCGACAGGGTCAGGTCGGCAATCCCCACGGTGAACCAGTCGTTTTTTTTCAGTTCCAGGTCGCGCAGGTACAACTGGCCGCTGCCTCCCTCGTCGAGCACCGCCACCTCGACGCTGTGCATCCCCGGGGGCAGGATCTCCTCGGCGATGAAGCGCCCCTGCGCATCCACCGGCACGGCATAACCGGCCAGCCACACGTTGAAACCCTCGGGGATGGCACTGCCGAAGGCCTGCACCGTACCGCCATTCAGGGGGATGTTCTGCCGGGCCAGGCGGCTCTCGCCGTAACCGGCCAGCAGTTCCTTGTCGGGATCGGCTTCGGCCTCGACCGCATCGATGCTGTCGACCACCCACAGAGGCTGGACGGCGGTCTCGTCGAAATGCCCCGCTTCGTCGTAGACCCGCACCAGGTAGGCGAGCTCGCACGCCGGTGTGGATGGGGCTTCGCATTCGGGCTGCCACTGTGCAAAGCCGTCGGCGTTCAGTTCGACGACGGCCAGCGGCACGTCGCGCACCGACTGTTCTTTTTCGAAAATCCGCACTTCGGCCCGCTTGATGAAGCTGCGGTAGTTGCTGTACAGACGGAAACGCACCAGGTTTTCGACCAGCGCGGTATCCGCCCGGTCCCGGTAAGCGATGCTGCGCGGCCAGGCGGTGACATTGAGGCGCGGCTGCAGTCGCAGGTTGTTTTGTTTGAACTGGATGCGGGCATCGTCCAGAGCCGCGTCGGTGCAGCGCTGCACGTCGGAACTGCACTTGCCGGGGTCGTCCAGAGGTGCGCCGTCGACGGTGATGCGCATCAGATTCAGCGCGTAGGGATTGGCCGTCTGCACCTCGCGGGTGATGGGGGTGATCTCCACCCCCTCGTAATCGTCGAGGGGAACCAGTTCGTCGTAAACGACCTGCACCTGGACCCGCGAAGTATCCGACTCGATAAAGCCGGCGTTGACCACGTCGTCGGACTGGACATAGCCCCGCCCCTCGAACTCGGCCCGTTCCAGCGCCAGGCCCATCTTGCGGCAGAGGACCCCCATGGCACGGTGGGCACGGGCCGTCGACAGACCGACGTCGTCCCCGTAGACCGCGGCGGTGCGCCGGTCGAGGCGCTGGTTGCGGGTGTAGCCGACGAACCGCAGGCGCACATTGTCCTTGGCGGCGATCTCGTTCATGGCGCGCCGCAGCTGTCCCATGCAGCCGGGAGGCAGAACCGGTTTGCCGTTTTCGAACAGGATCGGTGCAACCGATCCCCCGGACGGCTGGTAGACCCGGGTGACGATTTCGCCGCCGGAGGTGTCGGGACACATCTGCGGCTCGTCGGGCAGCTCCTGCAGCGGATCGTCGTACCAGAACTCCACATCGACGCGGCGGTTCAGCGCCCGGCCCTGCTGGGTATCGTTGGATGCCACCGGCTGGGTCGCCCCCCTGCCCTCGCAGGCCACGGCCGGATTGGGTAACTTCAAATCTTCCTGCACGGCCAGCAGCACCCTCCGGGCCACGGCCTTGGAGAACCCGAGCGGGTCACCGTAGATCCGTTTCTCGCGCCCCTGCAGGGGGATGTTGTCGCTATGGGCGATGAACTTGACGGTGAGGTTCTGCTTATCCTGCAGGTTTTTCATCGCCTGCCGGACCTGTCGCAGAAAGGGTTCGGACACCTCGAGCATGCCCTGCTCGTAATGCATGGGCGCGACCAGGTTGCGAACCCGGGCGCGATGGGCATGACCGTCCAGGTAGCGCATCTTGCAGACGGTTTCGGTGCGGCAGACCTTGACCTGGTGAATCTCGGAAGGAATCACCACCTCCTTCTCGACCATCTGTTCGCTGATTTCGTCGTACCAGACCTGCACTTCCACGCGCCGATTGAGACGCCGTCCAGCCTCGGTGGCGTTGCTGGCGGCGGGCTGGGTGTCGCCCTTGCCTTCGTAGGAGATCGCCTCCGGCGGCAGATCGAGAGCCTGCTGGAAGTACTCGGCAACGGTGCCGGCCCGTTCGCGGGACAGGCCGAGATTGTCGCCGTAAATCTTCTGCAGGGCGGGGGTCAGCGACACGGGATCCGTATGGCCGACCAGATGCAGCCGCACGTTTTCGCGATCGCGCATGTCGCGCAATACCTTGCGCAGGCGCGGCAGGTAGTCATCGGGAATCTCGGCCTTGCCCAACGGAAAGAGGATCGCCGGCACCAGATTTTCGAGTTTGATCGTCTCGACCTGGCGCTCTGCGACCTGGCGGGTCTCGATGCGATCGCCCTGAGCCTCGTCGAAGATGGAGGGATCGTGGAGCCAGGAAGTGAGAGGCCGGGCGGGATCGAGATGCTTTTCGGCGTCTTCTCCGGGAGCTGTCGTTTCCCTTACCCCTGCCGGATCGGTAAAGGTCTCCAGAAAAGAGAACACCCCGGCCTTGGCCACGGAGGCGAAAATCATGCAGAACAGGAATATGGCGACACTTCGTTTCAGCATTGAATCCATCTGTGTGATAAGAGACTTTGCCACCGGCTACCCTCCGGCTTTCCGGAGGGTAGCCGTCCAAACACCAGTTGCACGCGAACATGCGACAATAAACCGCTGGTTTCACCCGCGGGGAACCTCTTTTGCCCGCCCCCTCTCCAGGTCAGCGTTGAGGTGGACCACCCCGACGCCAGAAAACCTCGGTTTCGATATCCAGCCGGTAATCCCCGGCCGAAAAATCCCACTCCTCTTCGATCACGTTCTTCAGGGCATCGAGACGAGCATCCACCAGATCTTCGGGTTCGACATCGGCCAGATACGAAAGTCGCAGCACCGATGGCGACTTCCAGAGTTCTTCGAGCAACTGGCCGATCTTCGGCTGCCACTGCGGGCGCAATGCCGTGGTGCCCGGCTCGAAGACACCGTCGGCGATATCGATGCGTACCACGCGGTGGATGGTCGCGCCGAAGTCGAAGCGCAGCATCTTTCCCCGGGTGGCACGCTGCACCCGCGGATTTTCCGTGGTCAGGCGGTAGCCGGTCGGCAGGCTGCGTTCGTCCAGCTTGAGGATGAAATTGCTGCCGCGATCCCGGTCCGGAACCGTCGCGCAGGTAATGTGGAAACGCCCATAGGGATCGGTGGTGGCGATCAGGCCGCGGGCCGTCACCACCCGGGCTCCGGGCAGGCCCTTTTCGCCCGCCTCCTGCCAACCGTTGAGATTGCGGTCGTCGAACACCTTGCCGATCACATCGGTGCAGTCGAAATCCGGGTCGGGGATGACCTCCACGGTGGCGGACGCCTCTCCGGAAGCAGCGGTGCCCATGGCGGTATTGAGGACCTGGGCGCGGTTGACGTACTCGCCCTCGGAGACACCGGCCCCCACCACCAGCAGCAGTTGCAGAGTGAATGATTCATTGACCTGGAGTTCGAGGCCGTCCCAGAACAGTTCCCGGCCGTTGATCCGCGGTTCGACCTTTTCCCCGTTGAGGCGGGCGGAACCGGCCATGTACTTGAATCCGGCCGGGAAGCGGTCGACGATGCTGATATCGTAGAGGGGCACGCCGAATACGTTGTTGACGGTGATCGTGTAAGGCACCAGTTCGCCCCGGGTGACGTTGATCAGTGAAGAGGTCTTGGTGATCGCCACCGCTCCTTCCAGCACCGGATCGAGGGGAATGGGGTTGTTGAAAATCTGGCTGTGGCCGGGCATGCTGGCATTGTCCAGCACGAGATGCAGCTGATAGAGGGTCCCGGCGGTGCGCGGCAGGACCGAAGCCGGCGGCGCGGTGGCATAGGGCGTCGCCTCGCAATATTCGGGCGTTGCCAACACCGCGTCGTCGCCGTTGCCCGGACAGTCCGGCACGGAGAAGGGTTCGGTGGTCGCGTCGCTGGCGGGAGGAATGACCTGGGACGGCGGGGACTGGGCGGGCATGTAACCGCTGGCCGGCGGGGTCACGTCAATGACATAGGACCCTCCGGATGGGCAGGCGGCATCGCTGAAGTTCAGGTCGAACTTGTAGAAGCCGTCCTGGGCGGTGACCTGGCCCTGTTGCACAGGGTCGTCGAAGCAGCGGCCCGGCAACGCCGTCCCGGTAGCGACACTGGTCAGCACCAGGCTGGCGCCCGCCACCGGCTGCCGGGAAATCGAATTGTACACGGTGCCGTTGGGCCAGATGGGCAGATTCAGGTTCTGCAGATTGCTGCCCGAGGCCACCGTAATGTCGCTGATGCGTTGGGGGCCGTCGGTAAAGACCGAGTCGGCAGCACCGAGCGAGGGGGTGTTGGAACCGGCGCCGGCAGCCCGGAAACGCAATTCGTAAAACTCCGCCGTGCCGTCATTGGGCACCAGCCCGGAGAACCGATAGGCGCCGGCGGCATTGGTCAAAGTCGTGGCAAGCAGTTGGCCGTTGCGATACAGTTCGACGGACCAGTTCTCCAGTTGCCGTTCGTTAGCGTCTTCCAGCTTGTTCAAATTGGCGTCATGCCAGACGTTGCCGTTAAGGGTCGCGGTGCCCGGCGTGCCGCCGACATCGATCGACACCGATGCGGTTGCGGGACTGGCCGGCCCGTCCCAACTCACCTCGGCGGCATTGGTGAGGGTCGTACCTATGGCTACCGCAGGCGCGACCTGCACTCGGAAACGCAGTTCCGCCGCACCGCCCGCCGGCAGTGCTCCGGCATAGTCGGCGGTCAGTACCGGGCCGTCAAAACCGACACCGGTGGTCGAACCGTCCAGGCTGGCCGAACCGACGACATAGGTCGCCTGTCCGCCCAGGGCAGAAAGATCGTCCCTCAATGCCACCGAGGTGGCGGGCTCGCTGCCGATATTGGTCACCCGGATCAGGTACTCCAGCTGACTGCCCGGCAGCGCCGCGCCACCGCCAACCACCGATACCTGTTTGACGATGCTCAGCTGCTGGACGTCACCCACCACCACCTCGGTGGGCTGGTCGCCGTTGCCATCGTCACCGTCGGCATCGGTCGGCTCGTCGAGCATCTCGTTGCCGCTCACACGGCCCTGGTTGGAGATGATGGTGCCCGGGGCGACCCCGGCATTCACCTGCACATCGAAGGTGATCACGGCCGTTTCCCCGGGTGTCAGGGTACCCTCGCCGGCAGCGGGCAGCGACAGGTCGGAGGAACTCACGTCGATGCCGGCGATGAGCGGCGATGAGCCGCCGTCCGGCTGTCCTGCCGGCTGCCCGTTCACATACACCGAATTCTCGACATAGGTGGTGTTCGCCGGCACCGCGTCGGTAAAGACCACACCGGTGGCAGGCGCCGTACCCTCGTTGCTTATGGTGATGGTGTATTGCAGGGTATCTTCGGGATCGACGCTGCCGTCCCCGTCGTTGTCGATAAGGACCCGGACCGTCTTGAGGGCATCGACCAGCGGCACCTTGCCGACGATATCGATGGTCGGATCATCCAGCGTGGCGGTATCCGGATCGTCGGAGAGTTCCTGGGGCATCGCGCCGCTGCCGGCTCCGTCGGCGTCGAGGAAGCCCTGATTGGAGATGATCGCGCCGTCGACCACGCCGTCGTTGATCGTCACGTCAAAGGTGATGGTGGCGACGTTGTCCGTGCCGGCCGAGGCATCGGCCCGCATGGCGCCGGGCGTGGCATCCTCCGGCGCGTTGATCGGCATACCGCTTTGCAGCGCGGAAACTCCGGCGGCCGGGTCGGGTACCAGGTGGCCGTTGAGGCGCGTGCTGCCGGCCACATAGCTGGTGTAGGTCGGGATCTGGTCCTGCAGCTGGGCGTCGACGGCATTTTCATTGCCGACGTTCTTCACGGTAATGGTGTAGCGCAGGGTGTCGCCGGCCACCAGGTCCTGGGGATCGCCGGTGATATCCTCGGAGGTCTTCCAGACTTCGAAGGCGGGGGCCGAACCGATCAGGGTGGAGGTCTGGTTACTGGCCGCCTCGGTCAGCTCGTCCCCGTTCAGTTGCGCCTGGTTCAGTATCGTCGTGCCGTTGTCGATCACGGCGGCGAGGGTTGCCGTGAACACAACGGTCACCGTATCGCCGGGCTCTCCCCGGGCGGCCAGGGTCAGGTTGCGGATATCGACCAGTCCGGTGCCGTTGGCTCCGCCGCTGGTATCGAGATGGGTCGTATCGGCGTCGGCATCGGAGACGCTGACCAACTGCAGGCTGCCTGCTGCGAACCAGGGATCCAGGTCATCGACCAGGGTGGCGTTGGTCAACGGCACGACACTCTGGTTACTGAGCACCAGGGTGTATTGCAAAGTATCGCCGGGCTCGGCATTGTCCCCCGGATTCTGTCCGGTGGTCGCATTGCTCACCGACTTCACAACCGTGACCGCCAACTCGGTGCGCAAGGAGCTGGTGGCCGGACCGGTAAAGTAGTCGTTCTCCACCGGCGTCCCGGTGCCGGTGCGCTCGAAGCCATTGTCGCCGTCCTGACCGGTCCACTGCACGGTGGCGCTGTTGGTCAGATCCTGGCCCGGCTGCACTCCGCTCAGCACCTCCACGTCATAGGTGACGGTAACCTGGGTTCCTTCGGGAACGTCGATATCGGCGCCGGCATCGGCCGGGCTCCAGGTCAGGGTCTGCGCGGCGCTGGTGCCATCCCCCGTCACGGCCGGATCGGCGATGCTGTTGCCGGTACCGTCCACGGTGGCACTGCCGCCCAGGTAGGCCATTCCCAAGCTCAGGCTGTCTTCGACCTGCAGGTCGAAGGCATCGGAGTAGTCATCTCCCGCTTCCCCGCCGCCGGCGGTGAAGCTCAGGCTGTAGCGCAGGATGTCGCCGACATTCGGAGCCGCTCCCGGATGGCTCACGTTGGTCACCGTCTTGGCGATGGCCAGCTCCGGCTCGACGATGGTCACCGGCCCGCTGGTGGAGGCAGTGTTCAGACCGTCGGGCATGTCCGTGTAAGTATAGGAGGCGGTATTGGTGAAGCTGTCGCCGGCGTTGGCCTGGTCGTTGTTGGCCACGCGTGCCGTCAGGGTGATGATGACCTGCTCCCCGGCCGGGATATGCGCTATTCCCAGATTCACCTGCCCCGGCGCTACGCTGGTATCGCTCAGGGTGACCGGTGCATCGTCACCGTCCACCGCTGTGGCGCCGACGTACTCCAGCGTATCGGGCAGGGCATCGGTCACGAGGGCATTATCGATAGCCGTGTTCATCGGTGCTGCAGGTACCGTAATGCGATAGACTACTTCATCGCCGATGGTCGCCTGTTCCGGCGAGACCAGGGTCTTCAACAGTTGCTCGACGCTCACCAGATTGGTCATCCACACCTGCGCCGTGTCGGAGGCGGTGTAGAGACGCCCGGACTCGGCAAGGGGCAGGGAGCGATACTCGGGCAGGCTTGCCTGATTGCTCCAGGTCGTCGACGTGGTCAGATCGTTATGGAAACCGATGGAATAATCGACGGTGACGCACTCCCCGGGATTCACCGGCGCGCTGTCCTGCAGCACGATGCGCAGCTCGCCGCCGCGTCCGGGCAGGGTAAGGACGTAATCGCTACCCTCGATCAGCGTGGTGCCGCCGATTCTGACCACCGGCGGATTCGTCGTCAGGTCGGTTTCGTCGAGCTGCGGCGCCAGCATGTCGGTCATCACCACGCCGTATGCCGGGGCCAGCCCCTCGTTGCAGGACGACAACTGGAAATGCATCACATCGTCTGCAATGTTGACCTGATACGGGTCGGCCATCGTACCGCTGCCGGTACGACCGCTGCCCAGGTCGACCTTGGTGACCGCCCCCATTCGGGGCTGGCGCACTTCGATCGTCTCCGCCGCCGTCAGGCGATCGGGATCGGTGGCCGGATCACCGCCCGTGTAGGAAAGCTGCGTCCGGTTATCGCGGGATATGGAGGTGTCGTAAGCGACACCGGCGGTCGGTGCGTCGGTGACGACTTTGGCGACATACTGGATCACCAGTGCATCGATCGGCGTGCCGTCGCCGCTCGGCTGATTGCTGATATCGCCGAACTCCCAGCGCAGGGTGCCGGTGTCGCCGGCCGCCGGCTGCGCCGCCAGGCTATAGCTGAAACTGGCGCCGCCGCTGATGGTGAAGCTTTCCAGCGCCATGCCTTCCGGCAGAGTGTCCTCGACCACGACGTTGCGCGTGACGTATTCCCGCAGGTTCAGGGTCAGCTCGTAGGTCACGGTGTCGCCGACGCGCACGATCGGATCGGCCGTGCTGGCCGGCGTTTCGGCATAGGAATCGGCGACCGCCGCCTTGGCGATGGAGGTATTGTCAAGGGTGCTGACGGATGCGATGGCCGGGCCGAAACAATAGTAATTGAGGGGATCGCTGACAGGGCAAGCCCCGCCGGTACGCTCGTCCGCGCTGGCGCCGTCAAGGGAAGTCCAGTCCACATAGGCGCTGTTTTCGATGTTTGCCCCGGAGATCGAGTCCACGGTGACCTGATAGGTCAGCACCAGCGACTGGCCGGCTGGAAGGTCGAGGTTCAGATCGCCGTTTTGCTGTCCCCAGGCCACGGCACCGCCGCCCAGATCGATCGGCGTCGCCACAAAGCCTGACACGTCGACGCCGTTGATCCGGGCGGTGGCGGAATCGGCAACCAGCGACAGGTCCGCCGGCAGTGTGTCGACGATGCTGGTTTCGAAGGCAGTGGAATCGCCCTCGTTGGTAAGGGTAACCACATATTCGAGTACGTCGCCGACCGCTGCGGGGTCGGTAGCTTGTTTGCCGGCCGGGGTGATGAAGTTTACCGTCTTGACGGCAACCAGGTCCGGCTCCACCACGGTCATGGACCCGGCGCTGCTTCCACTGCCGGAGGTCTGCGTAGCGTCGTTGCCGTTCATGCGGTTGTAGGTGAACGACGCGCTGTTGCCGAAAGACAGGCCTCTGTCATTGGTCAGGGTGTTCTGCAGCTGTACGGTGACTTCGATCACGGCCTGGCCGTTGGCGGGGATATCGATACCGGTGGCCGTGTCTTCGATTACGAGGTCGGTTTCCGTGCCGGTATTGCTCAACGACCAGCTTCCGCCGGAGATGACGTTGGCACCGATCAAGGTCAAGTCGGCGTCCGACAGGCTCAGGTCGTCCAGAATCCGCACGTCGTACAGGGGCACGTCTACCGGCGAAGCGGGAACCGTGATGCGATAGCTGAACTGATCGCCGATGGTGGCACTCGCCTGGGTCGTCTCCTTTGCCAGCGGGCCGGGAGACCGGATCATAACGGTCGTTTTGTCGGCCGGCTCCCCCGGTGGCGCGATACTGTTGACATAGGGGTCGTCGCTGTATGCGTTGAGCGTGTCGCCATTGGCCGAAAGGGTTGCCTGATTGTCGACTTGGGTACCGTTGGCAAGGGTCGGTTTCAGCGTGATCTCGAATTCGACCACCAATTCCTCGCCGACGGCCACATTCAACGGGGCACCGTTGCCGGTGATCTCCAAAAGCCCGGAGGAAGCATCGAAACTATAGGCGGCAGCGGCAGGCAACACCTCCATGCTGAAGGAGTTCAGGTCGAAGCGACTCGCATCCAGAAGATCGTCGATGCTTATGCCATCGATCGTCTCATCGACATTGAAAAGGCGTAGCTGATAACGCAGCCGGTCCCCGGAAGCGGCTGTGGTCGCCGGATCCATACCGCTGGTCAGGTCCGCGACCGTCTTCTGAAAGTAGTAGCCGGACAAGGCCGTAGTGACGGTGGCGCTGTCCTGGAAATCCAAGACTGTCGGGGTGCCGCCCGTGAGCGACCCCGGTCCGCCGCCATAGCTGCGACGATCGGCATGACTGCTGTCGCCGCTGTACCAGCGTGTGGCACCGGCGACGTTGGTCAGCGTTATGCCTTCGGCTGAGGGGTCGGTATCGGTATCGAGCTCGGCATCGTAGGTAACGATCAGGTGCTGCGAGGGCCCTATTTTGGCCGCCGACGTATCCGACATGGCCAGGCTGAGTTCACAGGCTCCCGCATCGTACGAAACCGTGTAGTCGTCGCCGGCGCTCAGCGGACCGGTCACCGATGTGCCGTCCGCCTCGAAGATCTCCGCACTGATTGCCGGTGCCGTGGCAGGGCACATGCCGGTCGTGCCGGGGATATCGGGAAGCCGGTCGAGAATTGTTGCGTTCCAGGCGTCGCCGCCGCCTGCGTTCTGCACATCGATGGAGAAAGTCGCCGGCACCCCCAGGTTCAGGGCCGTCTCACTGCTTGTTTTGGTCACCACGAGATCGGGTTCGCCAATGGTCATCGGCTGGGAGATGCCCCACTCGCCCGGCAGAGGTTCGAAGAATTCGTCCGGATCTATGACGCCGCTGTCATCGACATCGATGGCTCTGCCGAAAGACCATTTGGCGGTATTGACGAACTGCTTGCCGGCCGAGTTTGCCGCCGTGTCATCGAGAACCACCGTGAGTTCGACCACGATCTGCGACCCGGCCGAAATCAGTGCCAACGCCGGGTTGTCGCGGTAATTGAATTCGAGATGCTTGCTGTCCGAGGTCGCGCTCAAGGTCAGCGCGCCCAGCGATGTCGTCGTACCGCCGTCCACAAGGTAGGCGGAGTTGCCCAGATAGGTGAGATCGGCGCCGGTCGCGGTGAGATCGTCGGTGAGGACAATGCTGTGCAGGTCGTTGTTTGAAGGATCCCCGACAGGCCAGTTCATGGACGGCAGCGTGAGCCTGTAGGTGAAGGGCACCCCGACGCTGGCCGTGGTCCGGCCCGCCGGGTTCTGCTTATCGATGGTTTCAACGGGAATGAACAGGTCCTGACAGGCGTTGCCGGAGCCGTAGTCCGAGCTGTTGGCGAACCAGATCTTGTGATCGACGTTGGCGCACGCCATATGGCCGGTGAAATAGGACTGATCGAAGACGATCAGATATTGCGTGGGATCATTGGTTTGAAAGTTAATGGTCGTGGTCAGGGGTTTCGACTGCGGCCAGTTCTGAAACGTGCAGTCCGTATCGATGGTGATCTGGGTTGGCGCCGTACCCAATACGTCACCGTCAACCACACCGTAATAGGGAGCGGAACTGCAGAAATCCCCCGCCTGCACCGCGGAAACCGCACCCAGCAACAGGATCAGGGCGAAAAGGAGGCCTTTGCTCAAGGCCGACCGGAATTCGGATTTGAAATGACAAGGCAACATGGTCGATCGATCATTCCTTGTAAATTGTTACTTTTGGTTAGGATAAAGAAGCATTCAGTTACATATACAAACGAGGCGCTCACTTCTGCCGAAGATGAGCGCCTTGGATAAACCTCCTCTGCCGGGGGCCTGAAAGCATAACTCAACTCTTCGGCAACCCGGCTGTCCTGTCTCCAGGACCCGTGGCTTTGCGTCACCAGATCACTCTGGCTTTGCCCTTTCGGAGATCATATTTGTGCAGCCCGCGCCAATGCACCGGCTTCAGAATGAAAAAACGAAATCCTCCTGACTCATAAAAAAAGCGCTCAATCTTCCGCCGAAGATGAGCGCTTTGGATAAACCTCCGTTGCCGGGGCCAATAAAAGCGTAACTCAACTCTTCGGCAACCCGGCTGTCCTGTCTCCAGGATCCGTGGCTTTGCGTCACCAGATCACTCTGGTTTTGCCCTTTCGGAGGTTTTATAATTGCGGAAACCCATTCAGCAAAGGGTATTCCAACAATCCTATCGGAGCCGACCTATAGTTTCGGTTATATCCCCGGCAAAAAGTTAAGTCCTATGTAACACTGTATTTTTTTGGACAATTAATTTTATTTTTAAAATAAATTACTCAACTTTCGCAGACGAAAAATATCTTTAACATGCTGAAATAAATAGACAAAAGCATCATCTCTTGTTGTAAAATAGGTTATCGCCAAACAAC
>JASKKK010000052.1 GCA_030154185.1 Desulfuromonadales bacterium | reverse complement strand
ACCAATGTTCCACATAAGGGTCGTGTGCTCGAATTTCACCGCCCATTTCGGTCAATTTGCGCACCAGAACTTCAGACCCGCTGTAGCGCGTATCCCCGACATCCTCCCTGTACGAAACCCCGAGTATCGTAATCGGCGTTGCCGCCACGATTTTCCCCATGTTTCGCAGAGCATCGCGAACCAGTTGAGCCACGTGCAAGGGGCGTGTGTCGTTAATATCGATGGCTTCAGGCGTTATCCGGAAAATGTCGTTTTCGAACCCCATCAAATGTCGGTAAGCCCACAGCCCCAGACCTCCGTCTTTCGGAAGACAATAGCCGCCGATTCCCGGTCCGGGAAAAATGATATTGCTGTGGGTGGGCCTGACTTTGATAGCCTGAATCACCTTGAGCAGGTCCACGCCATTGGTCTCGGCGAACAGGCTCCATTCGTGAAGGAAGGCAAGGATGGCAGCCCGATAGCTGTTTTCAACAATTTTGCAGGTTTCGCTTTCGATGGGCCTTTCGAGCACCGTAAGGGGATAATCCTTTGTATTGAGCACTTCTTCGAGAAACTTTTTGACCCGTTTTCGGCTTTCCGAATTGATACCACTGCAAACCCGCCAAAAATCGCGCACGGATTTTACATAGTCCTTGCCGGGCATGACACGTTCATAACTATGGGCCAGAAGCGGCTCACCGGAAACGCCCCGGTTCCGAAATGCCTTTTTTAGAGCCGGGTACGCCACAAATTCCGTGGTTCCCGGGGGCACTGTCGTTTCGATCAATACCAGGCATTCCGGTGAAATTTTTTCTCCGATGATTTTGAAACTGTCCTCCAAAGCGCCTATATCCGCATACCCGGAGCGAAGATTGCCAAGATCGAGTTTGACAAAGTCGCACTGAATATCGACCACCACCACATCCGCAAGTTTAAGAACATCATAAGTGAATGTGGCGACAAGATTTTTTCTTTCGACAACGCAGCGATGTATGATATCTGCCACTTCGGGGTCTTCGGCCTTGATAGGACACCGACCCTGATTAAAAAGTGGTATTTTCCAAAAACTTCTTTTACTTGGCCGCTGCATACCGATGACGAATTTATCCGCAAAACCGGTTTCAGGATCGACGGAATCCGCCACCACCCCTGCCATCACGGCTCCGACAAAGCCGAGCCCCATGACGACGACGATTTCCTGGCCGTTTTCCTTTTTTTGAGCTACAAGGCCCTCAAGTTTTGCAAACTCATCTTCATAAGCTTTTTCGTCCGGCAGCTGAAATCTTTGACCATCGGGGCTGACCGAGTATTCCATGCAAAACCTCCCTTCCCGCAAGGCTCATACCGACGATTGGATAAAAACAGGTATTTGTATTTTATTATCTCCCATCATCGTAAGGATTCAACCATGCCTGACCCGGTTAATTGGATACCGCGTTATCGCGGTCATGCCGGAAAGGCCGTCATCTCCCGAATAAAGCGCACACAGATGTCCCGTGGCTGTCGATCCGGTTGATCGTTCAGGGTTGGAGATGAAAAAATGGCCGACCGGTATAATTCCGGTCGGCCATTGGTCGAAACACTGCAGAAAGTTTTAGAAGGCTTTGTTTATTTCCCCACCAGCTTTTCCATCAGTTGATACCCGTGGGCAAGAAACAATCCGCTAGACGCCGCGGCATCTTCGTCATAACCGGTCACCGGCTGAGACATCCGAAATTCACCCTGCGATCCGTACAGGATAAAAGGCACCGGCTTGTCCGTATGGGTCATGAGCCTTAAAGGAGTCGGATGGTCGGGAGCCACCAGCAACCGAAAATCGCCCATGGAACGCAGTCCCTCGAAGACCGTCCCCACGACCAGTTCATCGAACGATTCAATAGCCTTGATTTTTTCCTGAACCAGTCCGCCGTGGGAGGCTTCATCGGGCGCTTCGACATGGATGTATACATAGTCCCGGGTTTTCAATGCCTGCAACGCATACTCGCCCTTGCCTCGATAATTGGTATCGATATAGCCTGTAGCGCCAGGCACTTCGATAACATCGAGCCCGGCATAGATGCCGATGCCTTTGATCAGGTCGACGGCAGAAATAACCGCGCCGCTTAAACCGAAGCGCTCCTGCATGGTCGCCATCTTTGGCGCCCGCCCCTGCCCCCACAACCACATGGCATTGGCCGGTCGCTTGCCCTCGGCCTTGCGCCGTTCATTGACGGGGTGGCAAGCCAGCATCTTGCGGGCACGTTCCATCAGCGTCAGCAAGATATCCGCACCTTCTCCTCGCGGCAACCGCCCCTGAACAGGCTGTCCGGTTATATCGTGCGGAGGAGTGAACTCCATGCCGTCCAGCCCTCCACGCCAAACCAGAAGGTGCCTATAGGACACGCCCGGATAAAACTGGAACTGTTCGGTCCCCAACTCGTCCTGCAGAGACAGAACGATGGCGCGAGCCTCTTCGGTCGAGATGTGGCCGGCAGAGAAGTCTTCCATGGTCTCGTGACCATCGTTCTGCCCGAGAGTAACCAGATTCAAGCGAAAGGAAACATCTTCCGCACCCAGCGAGACGCCCATGCTGGCAGCCTCGAGAGGTGACCGCCCACTGTAGCAACTGGTGGGATCGTAACCGAAGACGGAAAGATTGGCGACATCGCTGCCCGGAGGGTAACCCTCCGGAATGGTTTGGGCGAGGCCAACCTCCCCTTCCCGGGCAAGCCGATCCATGTATGGGGTGTGGGCGCATTGCAACGGTGTCTTGCCGTCGAGTTCAGGCATGGGCTCGTCGGCCATGCCATCTCCTAATAAAACTACATACTTCATCGTATCCTCTGTCGCTATGATCGCCAGCCGTCAACCTCGCGGATGATGCTGTTGGTGAATGTTCTTGAGACGTTCCCTGGTGACATGGGTATAAATCTGGGTGGTGGAAATATCCGCATGGCCCAGCATCGCCTGTACGGCACGCAAATCGGCACCGTTATCAAGCAAATGGGTGGCAAATGAATGTCGCAGGGTATGGGGCGTGATATTTTTGCTGATACCAGCCTCCAACGCCCTGCGCTTCATCATCTTCCAGAACCCTTGTCGTGTCAACCCGTTACCTGAACGATTCAAAAACAGAAAAACGGATCCGGCGTCTCCGGCCAGTTCCGCTCGCCCGTACGACAGATAATCGAGAACGGCTTCCCGTGCCGTTTCCCCCAAAGGCACGATACGCTGTTTTCGTCGTTTGCCAAAAGCCGTAAGATAGCCGACATCAAGTTGAAGATCCTGAAGAGTCAGACCGACCAGCTCGGATACCCGCAGGCCGGTTGCATAAAGTATTTCAAGCATGGCCCGATCACGCAGATCGAAACAAGTGGTATCTCCCGGCGCATTGAGTAAACGTTCGACTTCCGTCGGAGACAATGTCTGCGGCAACTTGGTCAGACTTTTGGGAGCCGCCACCTGTGCCGCAGGGTTGGTCCTTGCGAGATTTTCACTCAATAAAAACCGGTGAAACATGCGCAGGGAAACCAGCTTGCGGGCACGGCTCCGGGCAGACAACCCGTGATCCTTGAGTTTTGCAAGAAAGGAAACCACAATTGGTGGCGTGATGCCATCCGGAGCGGAGACGCCATTTTCATTCAGATACTCCAGATACCGGGCAAGATCTCGCCCGTAGGCATCCAGTGTATTGTTGGAAAGCCCTTTTTCGACAACCAGATAATTAAGAAAAAGGTCGAGAAACTGATCCATAAGCCACCGAAATACTGTAGTTTAACAAACTAACCTAAAACCGGACCCCGACTTTACACACCATCCTGAAACGGCCAACATACTCCTGTTCCATACGCTATCCGGTCAAATCTTCTCTTCATCAAGGCTGGACAACAGACGCAACCGGATTTCTTCGATCTTTTGCGGATCCCGAATCTTTTGACTGAAGATATCCTGCACATAGAAGGTATCGGCAACCTGGTCGACTTTGGTTGAAATTTTTGCGACCCCCAGATACAGTCCCAGATCCCGTAAGGTTCTGCAGATGCGATACAGCACACCGACCTCGTCATGGGTATAAACGTCGACCACCGTGTATTCCCGCGATACTTCGTTGTCGATATCGACCCGGCTTGGTGCCTTCGGGTGTCCGGCTTCGGTCCAGAAAGCGGGGCGATGGCGTTTGTTGATGAGATCCTCCACCTCCTGCCTGCCTTCGATGACGGCCAACAGAGAGTCTTCCACGAAGCGCCATTTTTCACTTCCGGCATCCGCATACCCCGTAGGCCCTTTGACGTGGAGAATATCGAAAGCCGTACCGTCGCGTTGCGTAAAGATCTGAGCACCGAGAATATTTATGCCGTAAGCCGCCATGACGCCGGTTATCATGGTGAATAATCCGGGCATATCGTGCGTGACAATCGTCAGCTCGGTATGGGATCCATCCTTTCCGTCGGCGACAAAAAAGCCGAGACGCTTGTCACGACTGCCTTGTATAAGGCGTATGTGCTCCGCGATGACATGGCTGCGGAAGGAAAGCAGATAACGTGTACTTGCCTTGCGCAATCTGTCTGCAACCACCTTGGGATCGATTTCGTCTTCGAGCAAGGTCTGCACCTTGCGCTTGCGGTTGCGAATTTTTTCGGAACGTTTTTCCAGTAAGAAATTGCCTCGTTCCAGAACCAGATGGGTCTTATCGAACAACTCCCGCAACAACATCGATTTCCAGGCGGTCCAGACATCCGGCCCGACAGCTTTCAAATCGGCGAAAGTGAGCAGATAAAGCATTTTCAGATTTTCGCTCATGCCCATGGTTCGGGCAAAATCGACGATCAGGCGATCATCATGCATGTCGCGTCGTTGGGAGATATGCGCCATCAAAAGGTGATGGCGCACCAGAAACTCCAGCCTGCGGCTGTCTTCACGGCTCAAACCGAGACGCCGCGCGACGGTCGGCATCATGTCCGCCCCCTTGTTGCAATGGTCTCGTCCCTCGCCCTTGCCGACATCATGCAGCAACATGGCGAGCAAAAGCAATTCGCGCTTTTCGATATCGTTGGACACGCTGGTCAGACGCGGCAGTTCTTCGGCATATTCGCCTTCCCAGACTTTGATCAGTTCGCCGATGGCGAACAACGAGTGGGTATCGACCGTAAAAATATGATAGGCATCGTGCTGAACCTTACAGTAGATACGCCCGAATTCCGGTATGAAATGATTGAGAAAACGCAGATAGTGCATGTCCTGCAAGGCCTGAAGCACCCCGCGGCGACCGCGCAGAATATCCATAAAGGTTTTCGCCATGACCTTGGATCGACGTACCCTGTTGTTGATACGATGCAGATTGGCGCGGATGTGGTTCTTGACCTGCAGACTCAAAGCCACTTCGTGCAGTTGTGCAAGACGAAATGCCAGCATCATCTTTTCAGGGTGTTCTTCGAAAAGGTCACTGTCCGCCAGACGCAATTCTCCGCGGAAAACATAGAACCCGTCTTCGACCGTACGCCGGACAATCGTACCCAGGCTGGGCGTCGGCACCGACTGATCGTGCAAACGGACCTTTTCGATCAAGCGGGTGGAAATCTCCTCCACGTGCACGGCATGGGCATAATAGTCCTGCATGAATTGTTCGACAGCCAAAGCTCGCTTGCTATTTTTGTACCCCAAAAATAGCGCGATCTTTTCCTGTTGGTCAAACCGAAGTTGCTCGTTCTTGCCTTTGGAAAGAAAATGCAGCTCGTTACGTATACGCCATAGATAATCGTAGGCGCTTTCGAACTCGGCATTTTCCCTTTCGGTCATAATACCCTTGAGAACAAGCTCGTAAAGTGAGCGGGCCTTGAATTTGACCTGCGCCAGCCACTGAGCCGTATGCAAATCCCGCAGCCCCCCCTCGCCTTCCTTTATGTTCGGTTCCAGCAGATAAACGGAAGCCGTATACTTTCCAAGCCGGCGGCTGCTCTCCTGCAATTTTTCCGTAACGTAACCTTTGCTGTTCCAGTTAAACATTTTATCGAGCACAAGGCGTTCGAACTCGGCGAAACATTGCGAACTGCCACACAGATAGCGCGAATCGAGCAACGCCGTCCTGGCGGTGAGATCCCGATCGGCAATATCCAGGCAGTGGCGCGCCGTACGGATGCTGTAGCCGACATCGATACCCAGGTCCCACAGCAGATAGAGCATGCGCTCGGATACCTGCTCGGCGAATTTTTTCCCCTTGCCGTTATGGAAAAACATGAGGTCGATGTCGGATCGAGGATTAAGCTGCCGTCGCCCGTATCCCCCAAGTGCGATAACGACGCATCCGTCCTGGCCTTTTGACGGCAAATCGGATGCGGCAAAGGTATACAGTGACTCCATCAGCGCATCTGCAACCTCGGTCAGCAACGCGACCACCTCATGACCGCTGGCGCCATTGCGGTGGTACTTTTTTATGATTTCCCAACAATGGTTCCAGTAAGAGCCGGCACCTTCAAGCAACGCTTGCCGACGATCGGCGAAAGGAAGGGATGCGTCTCTGCTCAGGTTTCGCAGAACGTCGGGAAGTACGAGGGTTTCTGATAAGGCGGTATCGAGATTCATTTGTTTGCGATGGTTTTGGAGTCCTGGGAATAAGTGTGAACGGCACGAGCAATGGCGTGGGCGGCATGATCCTGATATTTGGAACTGCGTAGCCTTGCCTCTTCGGTCTTGTTACTTATGAAAGCGGTCTCAACCAGTACCGAAGGCATGTTGGCCCCTAATAAAACATAAAACGGGCCCTGGCGCACCCCGTGATTTTTCACATGGGAATAATGCCTCGAAAGACCGTCGACAAGGTTTTTTTGTATTTCGGCGGCAAGACGGCTCGACTCGTTGATCTTGGCATTGGCCATGAGATCGAAGAGGATGAGCTCCAGATCGCTGACCTCCTTGAGGGAGGTTCCGTTTTCACGGGCAGCAACCGCGGCAGCTTTGTCGTTTTTGGAAAAATTCAGATAATAGGTCTCCACCCCCTGGGCACTGCGATTTTTGCTGGCGTTGGCATGTATGGAGATGAACAGATCCGCTCCAACCCGGTTGGCGATGGCGGTTCTCTCTTCCAAGGGCAGAAAAACATCTTTGTCTCTGGTCAAAAGCACCTGACAGCCAAGGTCTTTCTTCAGCCGCCGGGCAAGTCGTTTGGCCATGGCAAGGGTCACATCCTTCTCCATGACGCCGCTCGGACCGATCGCCCCGGGATCCTTTCCACCGTGACCGGCATCGACAACAATGCGCCTCAATCCTCCGGACACCGCGGAAGCGGGCAAGGTTACCTTCAAGGGCTTTTCGAGGGGAGCTCGCTCAAGCACGGTTGCAATGGCATCCGAAGACCCCGATGGGGGAGCGTGCAATTCAGGTTTTGCCGCCTTCAGGCTCGCCTGTCGCTGTCCCGATACGTCGATGACGATACGCTGCGGGTTTTCCAGACTGAAGACCTTGTAATCATCGTAGGTTTCCAGGTCGAGAACAACACGAGACAGATTCTTTTTAGGCATGCCGACACGGATATCCCGCAACAATCCGTCTCCGACCTTCTGAGCCGCGGGAACCTGCTTCGCTACCGAACAGCCTTCGATATCGACATACAGCCTTGGAGGCTGTCCCTCCCTTGGGTCGGCCTGGAGCAAATGGGATGTGAACTTGCCCGGCCTGCTCGTTTCAATCACCACGCGCGTGTAGTCGGGGCTCGACCAGTATCGGATCTTGTGCACCTTCAGATTTGTCCTTCGAGCGCCCGCAGATGAGACGGCCGCCGGAGAATCAGGGTCGCTGTGCGACGACGCAAAGGCTTTCAGACGCTTGACGCCATCACGACACAAGGGCGTCATATCGCCTTGACCATGGTTGTCGACGGCCAGCTTGTAGCGCTGATAAGCTCCGGAACGGTCCTGTAGCTGGCGTTCGAGAATCGATCCGGCCAGATAACAGGCATCGTCAGCCAGATTTCCTTCGGAATAGCCTCTTGCCAGGCGATCGTAAAAATCGACGGCCTGTCGCGCATCGGCCTTTCGTCTGGATATGGTATACAATCCTTCGCTGGCCTTGCCGCCGAGGTATAGGGCATCATCGGCTCTGCGATGGTGGGGATAGGACTTTACAATGCCGTCGAACCCATGGATAACCCGGCTCCAATTCTCGCGATATAGTTTGCTTTTGGATGAGTTCTGCAGCTGTCTGTATGCGGCTTTGGCGTTGGAAAAAGCCTGTTCCCCGGCATCGGCGGCAGCACAAGTCGGCAAAAGATGCATCAGTATCAGAAAAGCACCCAGAATATATCGCGAAATTTTCATTCGTCAGACCATTTTTTGGAGTTCATGCAAGAAATTAAGCCCTTCGAGCGGGGAGATAACCGAGATATCGAGGTCCGCCAACTTTTCCCGCACCGGGTCGACGCCGGCATCGAACAAAGACATTTGCGGGCTCGGTGGTTGATGAATACCGTCGGCACGTTGCGCCAGGCGCGGTTGTCCTTCTTCGGCCATTTCGCCCGATTCGAGATTGGCGAGAATTTCCTTGGCACGGTCGATGACCGCGGAAGGTAGACCGGCAAGGCGCGCCACCTGGATACCGTAAGAGTGACTCGCCGGCCCTTTGACGATTTTCCGCAAAAAAATAATCTGCTCATTCCACTCCCGCACGGCTATGTTGAGGTTTTTCACCCGCGCGCAAGTCAGGCTGAGCTCGGTAAGCTCATGATAATGGGTGGCAAACAACGTTTTGGCAGCCACGTGCCCGTTGTCGTGCAAATATTCGGCCACGGCCCAGGCGATGCTGATACCGTCGAAAGTCGAGGTACCGCGTCCTATTTCATCGAGCACGATAAGACTTCGATGGGTGGCATGATTAAGGATATGAGCCGCCTCCGTCATTTCGACCATGAAAGTCGATTGTCCCTGGGCCAGATTGTCACTGGCCCCTACCCTGGTGAAAATGCGGTCGACCAGACCGATCTGCGCCGATGCCGCGGGTACGAGACTGCCCATGTGAGCCATCAGAGCGATGAGAGCCACCTGCCGCATGAAAGTCGATTTACCGGCCATGTTAGGACCGGTAATAACCATGATCTGATTTTCGCTGCAGTCCATTTCCACGTCGTTGGGGACAAAGTGTTCGCCAAGGTTCATGGCTTCGATCACAGGATGGCGACCGTCACGGATGAGGAGCTGGTCGCTGTCATCCATCGTGGGACATACATAATCGCGGCTGTGAGCCACCTCGGCCAGGGATAGCAGCACATCGAGTTCCGCCAGAGCTTCGGCAGTCTGCTGCACCCTTGTTCCCTGCTCCGCGACCTGTTCTCGGACTTGCTGAAACAATGTGAATTCCAGCTCAAACAACCGGTCCTCGGCACCGAGCACTTTTTCTTCGTATTCTTTCAGTTGGGGCGTGAAAAACCGTTCGGCATTGGCCAGAGTCTGTTTGCGTTGGTAATCTTCGGGAACCCGTTCAAGATGGGCGCGCGTCACCTCGATATAATATCCGAACACCTTGTTGAAACGCACTTTCAGGGAACCGATGCCGGTACGCTCGCGCTCTTGGGCCTCAAGACGGGCGATCCATTCCTTGCCGTTACGCCGGATGTCGCGCAACTCATCAAGCTCGGCATGAAATCCGTCTCGCATAATACCACCCTCGCGCAACACGAATGGCGGGTCCTCGACGATGGCCTTCCCTATGAGGTCTGCCAGGTCGTCAAGCGGATCGATGCGGGAGACCAGATCGGTCCCCAACGGGCTGACCAGTGATTGCAGGACCTGAAGGATCTGCGGCAGTTTCTCAAAAGACTTTCGCAATGCGACCAGGTCTTTGGCGTTCGCATGCCCCATGACAATTTTGCTATTAAGGCGCTCCAGGTCATAAACCCCGTCCAGGTCGTCTCGAAGGTCGGCACGCGCCAGACTTTCCGCGACCAGTTCACTAACCGCTTCATGCCGCCGCCGAATAGCTTCCAGGTCGATCAGAGGATGATGTATCCATTGCCGCATTTTACGACCACCCATGGCAGTCACGGTGCGATCCAGAACCCCGAGCAAGGAACCGCGCCGCCCACCATCATGAAGGGTCGCCGTCAACTCCAGATTACGACGCGTACTGTTGTCGAGCACCATGTGGTCGCGGCTGTGATATGTCACCAGCGGACGAATATGCCCGGCCACCCCCTTTTGAGTCTGTTCGACGTAATAAAGCACGGCGCCGGCAGCGCGCACCGCTTCCGGAAGCCGTGCGCAACCGAAACCTTCCAGAGATCCGCATTGAAAAAAACTCTGCAGGCGTTGTGTCGAAGACTCAGGCTCACAAGCCCAATCCGGCAACGGATTGACCATGGGATTCCCGGTTACCCCCTCAAGCAGCTGTTTGCAGGTCTGAAGAGCGTCTTCCGCGACAAGTACTTCGCGCGGCTGCAAGGAAACAAGTTCACTACGCGCAGCTTCGATTCCTTCGACTTCCGTAACCCGAAACTCGCCTGTGGTGATATCGAGCAAGGCGATTCCAAAACGCCCTTCCGAAGATACGGCAACAGCCGATAAAAAATTATTCTCGTCGGGGACGAGGCTATCGGTATCGACCACCAGGCCTGGCGTAACGACCCGCACGACTTCTCTTTTTACGATGCCTTTGGCGGATTTCGGATCTTCGACCTGTTCGCAAATGGCCACCTTGTATCCAGCATCGACCAAACGGGCCAGATAGGATTGACAACTATGATAGGGAACACCGCACAGAGGAATCTCTTCAGCGGAGCCTTTATTGCGCGAAGTCAGAGTAATATCGAGAATGCGCGCTGCGATAACGGCATCCTCCATGAACATTTCGTAAAAATCTCCAAGACGAAAGAAGAGGATGGCATCCGGGTGCTGGGCTTTAACATCCAGATACTGGCGCATCATGGGGGTCATTTTGCTCATAGTTGTTTCAGGGTCCCTGATACTATCGGCCCGAAATCCGGGCGAATCGAAAAAAGATTAAAAATTACGGCCATGTTAACAAACCACCTGATCTAAGTAAATACGGATCGGCGGACAGTTCCTTCAAGATATGCCATCATTACAGAGGTAGGCAAATTTGTGAACATAATTTATAATATGCTCATGGTATTCATCGCGTCCCGGAAAAATCTTACCACAACCTCGATTCCCGAGATCGTTTGTGCTAAGGTCCGTCCGGAATCGACACACTCAGGCCGGAGCAACCCGCTGCCGTTCCGAAACAGATCCCTGGCTACTCGAAAGTGCCGGGTGCCGTGAGCTTTTTCCGGATAGAGACCAATGCAGAATATCTCCCGACGTAAAATCCGTGCAGCACGCATTTCCATGGCTACCGCCACCGGCCTGACCTTGGTGAAACTTGTCACAGGCATCCTGACCGGATCGATGGCGGTTCTGTCTTCAGCTATCGACTCGTTGCTCGATATCATCATGTCGGCAGCCAATTTTCTGGCCATTCGGCAGGCAGAACAGCCGCCGGATCCCAAACACCCTTTCGGTCACGGAAAATTCGAAACCTTGGCCACTATCGTGCAGGCTTTGGCCATCGCCTTGTCCGGCGGCTGGGTCTGTTACGAGTCGATTCGTCGCCTACTGACAGGCGTTACCCTTGGACGACTGGAAGGCGGCATGCTCGTATTGGCCGTCAGCGTAGTGGCGTCCTGGTGGATAGGACGCTTTTTGCGGCGCACTGCCCGCGAAACGGAATCGACGGCTCTCAAGGCAGATTCGCTGCATTTTTCCATGGATGTCTATACCAACCTCGCATTGCTGGCCGGTTTGGTGGTGATCAGACTGTTCGGAATCATCTGGCTCGACCCGGTGCTTTCCATTGTCGTTGCCCTTTACATTTTCTTCCAGGCCTTCGGCCTGTTTCGTTACGGTTTGCGAGACATTCTGGACGAACAGCTACCGGAAACGATCCGCCAGGAAATCGCCGTCATTCTCGAACAGCATCGCGGCAAACTTCTGGGCTATCATCGCCTGCGCACCCGCCGAGCCGGTTCGCAAAAAATCATAGACTTCCATCTCACCCTGTGCAAGCACCTGTCGGTGGAAGAGGCTCATGGCATAGCGGACCACCTGGAAACCCACATGAAAGAAAGAATTGCCCGTGCCGACATCACCATTCATGTCGAGCCCTGCCCATATGCAACCTGTCCCGGCCGACACAAATGTCCGGGGGATTTCCCCCTGATAAAAGAAGCTGCTGCGGATAAAAAATAACCGGGACAGCCTTGAGCATCCCGGTCACCTCTAAAACGGAATCAACGATCGATAATTGTCACTGTTTCCCGGACCTCGCAATTATCGCCCCAACATGATGCCCAACTGTTCCGCCGTCCAGACCAGGTTGCCGTCCGGATCGACCAGGTTCTGTCCGTTCACCGCCTGTTCGATGGGATTCGAAACCACATCCCGACCACGCAGAGCAACCATGTGACCATATTTCTCCCGTTCAATGAGTTCGACCGCACGCACACCGAAACGACTGGCGAGAATACGATCAAAGGTGGACGGAGTGCCACCGCGCTGTACGTGCCCCAACACCACCACTCGCGTTTCCAATCCCTTGCGCCGCTCGATTTCGCCGGCCACGTGGTGGCCTATGCCGCCCAGACGCTCAAGACCGTGGGTTTGCTCGGCAGTTGCCTGTACGACCTTACGTCCCCCCTTGGGAAAAGCCCCTTCTGCCACAACAACGATGGAAAACCGGCTGCCCTGCAAGCGACGACACATGATGTGGTCGCATACCAGATCGAGGTCAAAGGGGATTTCAGGCAACAAAATCACTTCGGCAGACCCGGCAATTCCCGCCTCCAGCGCAATCCATCCGGCATCCCGCCCCATGACTTCGACCACCATCACCCGGTGATGACTTTCGGCGGTGGTCTGCAACCGGTCCAGAGCCTCGGTAACGATGCCCACGGCAGTATTGTAGCCAAAAGTCACATCCGTTTGCTGCAGATCGTTGTCGATGGTTTTGGGTACGCCGATGACCGGTATGCCGAGGCGACTCAAACGCAGGGCAATTTTAAGCGTTCCGTCGCCGCCGACCGCCACCAGGGCATCCGCCCCCAGCCGCTTGAAATGCTCCACAACCCGCTCGGACACATCGGTGAGAATGACGTTCCCGTCCTCGTCCGTAACCGGATAACGAAAAGGATTTCCGCGGTTGCTGGTACCGAGAATGGTGCCGCCCCGGGGTAATATGCCGCGCACCGAATGAAGATCGAGTTCCCGGCAACGCGGCCCCTCCACCAGGCCGTCAAATCCGTCTTCGATTCCCAGAACACGCCAGCCGCGTTGCAGTACGGCAGCGCGCACCACTCCGCGAATCACGCCGTTGAGACCGGGACAATCACCTCCCCCGTTCAATATGGCGACACATCGACTCATCCGCATCCTCCTTTTAGAAATATACCGAAAAACTGATGATGCAGGGTTTAACAGAGTGCTCGAGTTTCTGCAACTAAAGTCGAAATCGTTCTACAAAGCCCCTGTGCGATCGAGCATCTCCCTTGCCAGTTGAGCCGCACCGAGGATCCCGGCGCGATTTCCCAAAGCGGCAGGCACAACCTTCATACGCTCGGCGGAGACGGAAAAAGCCCTGCAATCGAGTTCTGCGCGAAGGCTGGGCATGAACAGCTTGTAGTTGGCGCTGACGCCTCCCCCCACAACGACGCCTTCAAGATTGAGCAGGTTGGCGATACCGGCAAAGACCTGCCCCAGATACTTGCCGGCAACTTCATAGGCCTTCAAGGCGGCGGGCTGTCCCCGCAAGGCGGCATCGGCCACCTCTTTGGCGGTTTGCGGAAGCCCCTCGGCTCCCCCTTCGGTTTTGCACCTGAACCAGAATTGGCGGCAGATCCTCACCAGAGCCGGTCCGGAGGCATACTGTTCAAGGCAGCCGCGGGAACCGCACCCGCAGAGATGTCCGCCAGGCTTTACCGCAATATGACCAACTTCACCGGCGGCGCCATCGATACCGTTCCAGATTTTGTGACCGATAATAAGACTGCCGCCCACCCCCGTGCCGAGAGTAACCATCAAAAAATCGGAAAAATCCCGCCCCGCCCCATGATAGCATTCTCCCAGAGCGACGGCATTGACATCGTTAACGACCCGAACAGGAACCCCAATCTCCGCGCGCAGACGTCCGCATAACGGCATGCCGTTAAAAGGAGCAAGATTCGGCGCTTTCAAAATGTCTCCTTCCTTGCTCACGAGCCCGGGGAAACCGAGGCCAAGACCATGGATCGAAAAGCCCTGCGCCGCACCCTGCTCCGTCAACTTGCGACAAAAGGATATGAAACGGGCCCAGAAACGAGGCAAACCCGCATCGATGTCGGTGGCAAACTCCTCCTGAAAAAACACCTCGCCGTTATCGCACACAAGGGCTCCTCGACAATTGGTTCCCCCAAGATCGATGCCGATGACCGCCGGTCTTTTCATGGTGTTTTTGCATACTCCGTAGCAATGGCGAGCTTGCCGAATCCGTTCACCTTGGCCAGATCCATGAGCCGCACCACCTCCCCATGACGGGCCTCCTTGTCGGCCAGAAGCACAAAAGTCATCTCCTTGGCACGGCTTCGGTAAGAGCGCAGCCGGCTTTCGAGTTCCTTTCGAGTGACGCGCTCCTTTCCAATGGAGAGTTCGCCGGATCGTGAAAGATAGACTTTGACTTCCTGGATTTCCTTTTCGGAAATCTGAGACGACGACTCTGGAAGCTTTACGTCGATGCCGGGAGATTCGACAAAGGTGGTGGAGATCATAAAAAAAATGAGCAAAAGAAAAACCACATCCACCATCGATGTGAGGTCGACACGCGGCGCTTCACGTTTCTTTCGAAGAAAAGCCATGGATCAGTCCCCCAACAGGTCTACCAGGTGCAAGGAACTTTCTTCCATCTTGAGCACCATATAATCCAGGCGGCTGGTCAGATATTTGTGTAGCAGAATCGTCGGAATCGCTACGGAAAGACCGGCGGCAGTGGTGATCAGCGCCTCTGAAATACCGCCACCGAGAGTTTCCGGCGTCCCCATGCCTGCCGTAGCGATAACCGTAAAAGCGCGAATCATACCGAGAACCGTACCAAGCAGACCGAGCAGCGGTGAAATGGTGGCAAGGGTACCTAGCAGACCCAAAAAACGTTCAAGCGGAGCCGCCTCCCGACTTCCGACTTCTTCAACGACGGTTTTGATCTGGTCCCTGGACCGACCATGAGCGCGCAATGCTGCAAGAAGAATTCGAGACAGCGGGCTGTCGGTTCTCTGACAAACAACAATCGCTTCGTCTATACGCCCCTTTGAAACCAATTGTTCCACTTCGCGAACCAGCTCATCGCGACCTCGTCCTACTCGGAAGAAGGTCCACAAACGTTCAAAGAATATGGCCAGTGCCATAATCGAACAGAGCAGTATCGGGTACATGAGGGGGCCGCCCTTTTGGAAAAGCTCAAGCATGGTTCTCGTGTTCCTTTCGGTGAGGATTAATCCCTGCGTGGACTTAAGGCTTTACTGCAGGAATAATATTTCAGGTATCTGTTTTTGTTGTTTTTTTACGAGCGCTTACAACCGAATAAAAATGACCTTATCCGTCGAGGGATTTAAAACCGTCCAAAAGAATACGGTAAGTCTCCTCGAGATGTTGTGGAATGACGCGCACGTCGGCAAACACCGGCATAAAATTGGTATCCCCCGTCCAGCGGGGAACAATGTGCATATGCAGGTGTTCCGCCAGTCCGGCACCGGCAACATTCCCGAGGTTGATGCCGACGTTGAAACCCTGAGGCTTCAGACGCTCCTGAAGAACCACACGGCAGTTGCGAAGCAACTGAAACATCTCCTTCTCCTCATCGCGGGTGAGATCGAGGATATCGGGAACATGCCGGTAAGGTGCAACCATCAGATGTCCATTGGTATAGGGATACTTGTTCATAATCACGAAGGCGTGCTTGCCGCGCAAGAGAATCAACCTTTGGGCATCCTCTCCCTCGATATCACGAACACAAAAAACACAGCAGTCCTTTGCCTGCTCTTCCTTGCACTGCAAGTATGTCATGCGCCAGGGTGCCCAAAGATGTTTCATAATTACCCCTTTTTACCGAGTTGAGACCAAGGTGCTAATGTTTCCGAAATCTTGCACAGACACGATTTTCCCTCGAATTCCGCTATCGTCAACCTCCAGGATCCCGGCACTGGGAGGATAGCCCCCTCGAGGCCTCATGGCGCTGCCAGGATTAAACAGCAAAATATCGTTTAACCTGCGACAATCCGGCATGTGGGAATGCCCATAAATGAGACAATCGAGAGATTCCGCGGCGAATTCGCTCATGACGCGAGGCCCAAGCCCTGCCGGAGGCCCCCATCCATGCACCAGACCGAAACGATAGCCGGCCAGTTCAAATACTTTCCGCATCGGCAGGGAAACTGTGGGGGGATCCATGTTTCCACGCACGGCGTGAACAATACGTGGTGCGAAAACATGAAGCAGGTCGCGATCGACCAGATCACCGGCATGAATAATTATGTCGGCATCGCGAAACAACTCGCCCTCAAGGGCTTCGAGGAAACCTGCCTGTTGTACGGCCCGCTGAATATGCGTATCTGAAAGGACACCGATTTGCAGCATGAGAAGATCCTGGAAAAGTTCCGGCCCGCCCAATCATCCGGGCATGCCTCTTTCTACAGCCTGAAAACCGGCCTGTCAATCCCTATCAATCGCAGGACAGGAAAAGAAAGACCATCTCTAAATCGTCCCCATCTTATCCGTCAATCATTATGGCCGCACAAGTCTTTTTTTTTCATCCCTTTGCTGATATAGTTGGCAGGCCGTCTGGAACGGCTTTCTCAACCTTTTCATCCAATCCTATGGAAGTCGCTGACCGGGCATCATACCCGTTGCAGCTGAAGGAGTCATTGACTGATGCAATACATAAGCACTCGCGGCAAAACCAGCGGCATCTCGTTCAAGGATGCCGTTATGATGGGACTGGCAGATGATGGGGGCCTGTTATTGCCGGAAAGCATCCCCACCCTCTCCCGGGGGGATGTTGCCGCCCTGGCGAACATGGCCTATCCCGACCTGGCGTTCCGAATCATTTCCATGTTTGCCGGAAACATTCCCGCCAAAGACCTGAAACAACTTATTTATAAATCCTACCAAACCTTCAGCCATTCGGAAGTCACGCCGGTGGTTCACAAGGACGGAATCTATATTCTTGAATTGTTCCACGGACCAACCTTGGCATTCAAAGATGTGGCTCTGCAGTTTCTCGGCAACATGTTCGAGTACCTGCTCAAAGAAAGCGGCGCGCACATGAATATCCTCGGCGCTACGTCAGGCGATACCGGCAGCGCCGCCATCTACGGCGTACGAGGCAAAGAGAACATCAATATTTTCATCCTCCATCCGCATCAGCGCGTTTCCCCCATCCAGGAACTGCAGATGACGACCGTCACCGACCCCAACGTTTTCAATCTGGCCATTCGGGGTACTTTTGACGACGGACAACGTATCGTCAAGGAAATTTTCGGCGACCTTGAGTTCAAGGGCCGATTATCCCTCGGAGCCGTAAACTCCATCAACTGGGCCCGGGTGCTGGCACAGGTCGTCTATTATTTTTACGCTTTCGGCAGGGTACAACGCTCCACCAACTGCCAGGATGTCTATTTCTCCGTACCGACCGGGAACTTCGGCGATATCTTTGCCGGGTATATGGCAAAGCGCATGGGGCTGCCCATCCGCCGTCTGATCCTGGCAACCAATGAAAACGATATTCTTTCGCGGTTTGTGAACCAGGGTGAATATTCCACCGCCGAGGTCGTGCCTACCCCGTCCCCGTCCATGGATATCCAGCTGGCCAGCAATTTCGAACGCTACCTGTTCTATCTTTACGACCAGGATGCCGGGAGAGTCAACACGGCCATGAAAACCTTTGCCGAAACCGGCACCTTGAAATTCGCCCCCGAGGAAATGGCCAAAGTCGGCAACGATTTTCTGGCGGGATCCGCAACCCGCAGCGAGACTCTCGAAACCATCCGAAGTTTTCACAAGTCGACCGGCTATATCCTTGATCCGCATACGGCCGTCGGTGTCAAGGTCGGCAAGGAAGCAACCGGCGGCGAAGCGCCTTTGATCTGCCTTTCGACCGCCCACCCCGCCAAATTCGGCGAGGCCGTAAAAGAAGCCATCCGCATTGGCGAAGAAGCCGGCATTCCGGTGCAGATCGTACACCACAAGGCCTGCGGCCGGCAGAACTGGGGTCTTGTTAAGGAAAGCCTGCGCCTCATCGAAGAGGCCCGCGCCCGCGGCCTGGACATCACGGTAGATCAGTATCCTTACATCGCCACCAGTACTACTCTTAGCGCAATTTTGCCCCCGTGGGCGCAGGTGGGCGGCGTAGAGGCGCTTTGCGCCCGGCTGGACGATGCCAAAGAGCGCGCCCGCATGCGTGAGGATATTGAACACGGCAGCGGGTGGGAAAACCAAAGCGTCTCCTGCGGCGGCCTGGACGGCATCCTCATCGTCTACGCGCCAGCTACCCCGGAGGTACAAGGCAAGACCGTCGCGGCAGCGGCCAAGGAGCGAGGGGTCGATCCGCTGGAGTTCGCCTTCGATGTCATCAAAGCCAACCGCGGTGCTGCCACCGCCTGCTACTTTGCCCTCTGCGAGGATGATGTAAAGTACGTGATGCGCCACCCGCTGGTGATGGTGGGTTCTGACGGCATCCCCACCCCGCCCTCGGCCCAGCCACACCCGCGCATGAACGGCACCTTCCCCCGCGTCCTCGGGCACTACTCGCGCGACGAAAAAGT
>JASKKK010000051.1 GCA_030154185.1 Desulfuromonadales bacterium | reverse complement strand
GCTTATCGATATGGGTAAGGAAAAAGGTTACCTTACCTATGATGAAGTGAACGACTATCTTCCGGAAAGCGTTGTCTCTTCCGACCAGTTGGATGATGTCATGAGCCTGTTTGGCGAAATGGATATCGAAGTGGTCGATTCGGAGCAAAAGGTGTCTTTACCTAAATCCCAGAGCGACAACGAAGAAGGCGGCAACGACTCCGCGGAAGAGGAAGAAACCGAGTATGAAGCCGGAACTCTGGGGCGGACCAGTGATCCTGTGCGCATGTACCTGCGGGAGATGGGGCAGGTTTCCCTGCTGACCCGTGAGGGGGAAGTGGAGATCGCCAAACGTATCGAAGAGGGTGAAGCGCTTGTGGCCCGGGTGATCATGAAAACGCCCATCGCCTTTCGCGAGGTTATCCAGCTTGGCGAAAAGCTCGCCAAGGGACAGGTCGGCGTGGCGGAGATCACCAAGGAATATGAAGAGGAAGAAGGAAGCGATGCCGAAGAGCTCCAGCGCACCCGCATTCTGGAGCTGGTCGAAAAAATCAGGGAGCAGAACGATCAGCTCATGGAGCTGCGTCAGCAACTCTTTGATTGCGGAGATCGTCAGCAGCGCAAAGTCCTGGGTGAACAGGTCGCAGCTATGAAAGCCGCCATCGGCGAACTGATGCGGGAGATCCGCCTCAAAGATTTCCAGGTCGATAAAATCGTCGATCGTCTCAAGGAAATGGCGCAACAGGTTAAGAAAGGCTTCGCCGAAGTTCAGGCCTGCGAACAAGAGCTGCAGAAGCCGCACAAGGAAATCAAGCGTCTGCTGCGCCGCATGCGCAAAAGCGACGAAGAGGCACATCGTATTTCTCAGGAGTTGGGAGTCCCCATCGACACTCTCCTTTCTGTCGAGAAGCGTCTCAAGAGTGCCCAGCGCAAGTTCAATCGTGTCGAGGAGGAATCGGGGTTCGCTCCGGAGGAACTGCTCGAGTCCCTCAAAGAGGTCCATAAGGGAGAGTGGCGCGCCAAGGCTGCAAAAAGCGAGCTGGTCGAGGCTAACCTGCGGCTGGTGGTTTCCATCGCCAAGAAATACACCAACCGCGGTCTGCAGTTCCTCGATCTGATTCAGGAAGGCAATATCGGCCTGATGAAGGCGGTCGATAAATTCGAATACCAGCGCGGGTACAAGTTCTCGACTTATGCGACCTGGTGGATTCGGCAGGCCATAACTCGTGCTATTGCCGATCAGGCGCGCACCATTCGCATCCCGGTGCATATGATCGAAACCATCAACAAGCTGATCCGCACCAGTCGCCAACTGGTTCAGGAGATGGGGCGCGAGCCGGTTCCCGAAGAGATTGCCGAACGTATGGAACTGCCCCTGGAAAAGGTGCGTCGCGTCCTCAAGATTGCCAAGGAGCCCATCAGCCTGGAGACTCCCATCGGTGAGGAGGAAGACTCGTCGCTGGGGGATTTCATTGAGGACAAGGCTGTGGTTTCTCCCTTGGAGGCGGTCATCAAGGGCAACCTTACTGATCAGACATCCCGGGTGCTTGCTTCTCTGACCCCACGAGAGGAGAAGGTTCTGCGCATGCGCTTCGGCATCGGGGAAAAATCGGACCACACTCTCGAAGAGGTTGGTCAGGACTTTGCCGTCACCCGCGAGCGTATCCGCCAGATCGAGGCCAAGGCGTTGCGTAAACTACGGCATCCCAGCAGGGCCAAACGTTTGAAAAGCTTTGTTGAAACAACTTGACAGACGGATTTCGAAAATCTAAACTGATTGACTCTTCCGGGCCTATAGCTCAGTTGGCAGAGCCACCGGCTCATAACCGGTTGGTCCCAGGTTCGAATCCTGGTGGGCCCACCACTCGGATGGGTGATGAGGCGAGAACTCACATACATATACAGCTACCCCCCTGCTACCGAAGAGTGCAACAATAGAGTTGCACTCTTCTTTTTTCAAAGCGATCATTCATGAAGGAACGTACTTTTCGCCTACAAGATCTGCTCGGTTTACTACACCGTCTTTACCCGCCGGCGCTGGCGGAAAAGTGGGACAATGTTGGGCTGCAGTCCGGCGATCCCGCCGCCCCGGTCAGTCGTATCCTGGTCTGTCTCGATGTTTCCGAACGGGCCCTGGAAGAGGCCGCGCGCATCGGAGCTCAGGCCGTCGTCAGCCACCACCCGCTTATATTTCAACCGTTGAAGCGCATAAGCCCCGTCGATGAAACCGGTCGTCTGTTGTGTCGCGCAATACGAGATGACGTTGCCATCGTCAGCGCTCACACCAATCTCGATATCGCAGACAATGGCCTCAATGACTGGCTGGCGCATCGGTTAGGTCTGGAAAAAACCGCACCTTTGAGGCTCGGGGATGAGCAGTTGTACAAACTGATCGTGTTTGTTCCGGCAGGCTACGAAGATCAGGTGGCGGCGGCTTTGTTCGAAGCTGGTGCGGGAAGCGTCGGTGATTACGACAGCTGTTCTTTTCAGAGCAAGGGATCCGGCACTTTTCGGCCCGGGGAAGAGACCCGACCGTTTATCGGGCAGGCAGGGACGTTGGAACGGGTTCGGGAGATCCGGTTGGAGACGATTTTGACCCGAGAGGTGCAGGGGCGTGCCATTCAACGCATGCTCAAGGCACATCCCTACGAAGAGGTCGCTTACGATCTGATTCCCCTGGCCAACCGCCGCCCCGATGTCGGTCTGGGGCGGATCGGCCGTCTCGAACGTCCCGCCACTCTCGGCCAGTTCGCCGAAGCGGTCAAAGGGAGCCTGGATATTCGCCATGTGCGCATCGTCGGAGACCTGCAGCGGAAAGTGGCCAAGGTCGCCGTCTGCGGCGGCAGCGGGGCTTCTCTGCTGGGCGATGCCGAACGTCAGGGGGCCGATGTGCTGGTAACCGGGGATGTGAAGTATCATGAAGCGCTTTCGGCCCGGTCCCGTAACATCGCATTGGTCGATGCCGGCCATTTCGGCACTGAGCACATCATGGTCAAACAACTCGCCACTACTCTGCGTCAGGCGGCTGCAGACAAGCGGATGGACATAGAGGTTGACGAACTCAAAGGGGAGACGGATCCGTTTATAACGGTCTGAATCTCCTTTTTTATTTTCAGACACAGCAACACAGGTATTACCGGAAAACCGATGGGAGGCAACAACGTGCACGAACAAATAGAACTTCTGAAGGCTTTGCAGGAACTTGACCATGAATTGAACAGCATTCGTCAGCAACGGCGCGAGCTGGAAAAGGAACAGGCGGAGCTGAACAGTGAAAAGGAGCGCATTCAGATCATGGTCGACGGCCTGGATGAAGAGATTGACAAGTTGCAGAGCCAGCAGGCCGAACTCCAGCAGGGACTTGCGCAGGAAGAGTCCAATATCCAGCGTTCGGAAGAACGGTTGCCGGAAATCAAGACCCAGAAGGAATACCTTGCTGTACTGAAGGAAATCGATTCGGCCAAAAAAGTCATCAAGGACCTGCAGACTCAACTCGAGGGGCTGACGGCGCAGATTGCCGACCTTAATGCCGAAAAGGATGAAAAGCTGAAGCAGATGGAAGAGCTGCAGGAGCGCTTTGAGAGCCGCAACGCCGAAATCGCAGAAGCGCTCAAGGCGTTCGACCAGGCCCTGGAAGCCAAAGCCAGTCAACGCAGCACGCACATCGATCCCTTGCCCAAGCAATTGCAGAAACGCTATACCCTGCTCATGGAAAGACGCGATGGCGTTGCCGTGGTCGAGGCCCGGGACGGCAATTGCACCGGTTGTCATATGCACCTGCCTCCCCAATTGTTCAACAGCCTGTTTCTCAATCCCAAGATTCAGAGTTGCCCGCATTGCAATCGGCTGTTGTACGTTATCGAGTCCGAGGGCTAGCCGCTTTGCGGGATACTGAAGGGCCCGAACCTGTGGATGAGGGCAGTGATCTTTTCATCCCGGAATGAGATAATAAAGGCAGGATGGTCGGAGAGCGCCAGGTGATCGTCGGCTCGTTTCGCTTCGGCGACAGCGAGCGGGAGGAAAGTCCGGGCTCCGCAGGGCAGGATGGTTCCTAACGGGAACCGGGGGCGACCCCAGGGACAGTGCCACAGAAAGTAAACCGCTTCGCCTTCGCCAAAGTTCCAGCGGAACAGGCCGCCATCGAGGTGGGCTTGTCTTCCGGGGTTCGAAAGCGAAATCGGAGTAAGGGTGAAACGGTGAGGTAAGAGCTCACCAGTTCCGGCGGTGACGCCGGAAGCTAGGTAAACCCCATCCGGAGCAAGGCCAAATAGGGAAGTGTTTGAGGGCGGCCCGTCCGAGACTTCCGGGTTGGCTGCTTGAGGCCGTCGGCAACGGCGGCCCTAGAGGAATGGTCATCGCCCCGCGATCGGGTAACCGGCGCGGGGAACAGGACCCGGCTTACGGCTCTCTCCGGCCATCCTTCCTGTTCCCGGAAGATCGCTGGTCCGGGACAGCGGTACGGGCCTGCGGTACCCTGCCGCTTATCTTTTGGGTTGAGATGATTCAATATCGAGAACAGCTTTGGCAGCGCACCCTGCCTGCCGTTGGCGTTGAACTTCAAACGCTCTGCGCTCAGAAAAAATCATGGATTGCAGCGGCGACGGCGCGTATAGCCCGGAACCAGCTTCTCATGCATGAATTGTATCTGGCCGCCGACGGTCCGGCAATGTGTTGCCGCTGTCAGGGAGCCTGCTGTGCCTGCGGAACGCATCATTTTACCCTTGTCAATCTGCTCGCTTATCTGATTCATGGTGAGAGTCCTCCCTCCCCAAATTTTTCGCAAACCTGCCCTTTTCTTGGCGAGTCGGGATGCCGCCTGCCGGTTGCGCGCCGTCCCTTCAACTGTGTTATATTTCTTTGCGAGGACGTCTGGGAACAGTTGTCGGAGCAACAGCAACGGCAGGCACGCCATTTGGAAAATATCCTGCGACGGCAATACCAGATGTTCGATAAGCATTTTGCCGGATCGAGTCTACACGGCCTTTTGATCCGTGCCGAGCGCCTGGACGGTCAAGCTCTGTTGGCACCTCCGCCAGGCTGTGTTGTGGCGATCGGATGACGGTTGATGTTTTCTGGGGATAACGGAGGAGAAGGTTGATGGGTATCCATTTCAAGCAACCGAATGGCCGGGTCGACGAGCTCGTTGAAGAACTGGTCCGAATTGCCGGGGTACATCATCCCGGAATCATTCGGGAAATGATTCTCAGCGCCCTGGCTGCAGGGCAGGATATCGATTATCTGGCGGATCTGAAATTGATGCGCACCACCTTGAAGGAGATGAGTTTTACCAATCGCCTTTTCGGCGGTTACCGGCATCGCAAAAAAGTTACCATTTTCGGGTCCGCGCGTACCACCAGCGATTCGCCCCTCTATCGGAAATGCGTGAATTTTGCCCGTTTGCTGGTCGACAAGGGCTATATGGTGATTACCGGTGGCGGAGGCGGTATCATGCAGGCCGGCAACGAAGGAGCCGGGGCGGAAAATTCATTTGCCGTCAATATTCGCCTGCCTCATGAGCAGGAAACCAACCCGGTGATGTCCGAGAGCCAAAACGTCATCACCTACAAATATTTCTTTAATCGCAAGGTGGCCTTTCTCAAGGAGGCCGCGGCGGTGGCTCTTTTCCCGGGCGGGTTCGGCACTCTGGATGAGGCCATGGAAACTCTGACCCTCATACAGACCGGCAAGAATCCCCCGATCCCACTGGTACTCATCGATGACGAGGAGGGGGATTACTGGGAGCGGGTGCTGAGTTTCATGAAAGACCCGCTGCTCAAGCGCGGGTTGATCTCGGGTGAGGATTTCAGTCTGTTTTCCATAACACGCGATCCGGCCGAAGCGGCAGCCATCATCGATTCCTTTTATCGGGTTTACCATTCCATGCGATTTGTCGGGAAAACCCTGGTGATACGCCTGAACAAAGCCCTTTCCCGGGAGCAGGTAGAAACCCTGGAATCAGAATTTCCCGAAATCAAGGAACCGGAAAGCCGTCTGCAGCAGACAGGACCTCTGCCCGCAGAAAAGGATCAACCCGATTTGCTGCCGCTGCCGCGTCTGACCTTCGAATTCAACCGACGCAGCTATGGATTGTTGTTGGCATTCATTCGACGCCTGAATACCTTTTGAATGTCGCGGGCCACGCACTCAGGAAAGGGCCGTCCCATGATCAAAAACTCCCACTGCTCCTTTTGCGGTCATCCCTTTTCCGAGGGCCAAGCCTGGCCTCGAACCTGTCGCAATTGCGGGCAGACCACCTTCCTGAATCCCTTACCGGTGGTCGTCATGCTGGTCCCGGTCGGTGACGGGCTGCTGCAGATCCGTCGTGGCATCCAACCGGGACTCGGTAAATGGGCCTTTCCGGGGGGCTATGTCAATCTGGGCGAAACCTGGCAGGAAGCCGGGGCCCGCGAAGTCTTGGAAGAGACCCACGTCGAGCTCGACCCGGCCGAGATCCGGGAGTTTCGGGTACGCAGTGCGCCGGACGGCACCTTGCTGATATTCGGTCTGGCGGTCCCGCGCAGTGCGGCGGACCTCCCGGCTTTTGTCGCAACCGATGAAACCACCGAGCGGGCCGTACGGACCGAATTGACGGGGATGGCGTTTCAACTGCATGCCGAGGCAGGCACGGCATTTTTTAACGGCGAAGGCGACTCGCGCTGATGATCCCTTCGATATCCACATTTCACCATAGTGTCAGAGGTTCCCATGGACGAAGACAAGCGCAATTTCGAAGATGAGAATGAAGAGGAGAACTTTGCCGATCTGCTCGAGCGGAGTCTTGCCGGCATAAAACCGTTGGAACCGGGGCAGCAGGTCGAAGCGACCGTGCTGCAGATAGGGGAGCAATGGGTTTTTCTGGATGTCGGACAAAAGGGCGAAGGGGTGCTCGATGCCCGCGAACTGCTCGACGAAGAAGAACGCCCCACCGTCGCAGAAGGTGACCGCATCAAGGTCTTTTTCCTTTCCAGGAGCGGAGGGGAGTTGCGTTTTACCACCCGCCTCGGAAGCGGTTCATCCGGTGCGGCTCAGATCGAAGAAGCCTGGCGCAGCGGTATCCCGGTGGAGGGGCGCCTCGAAAAGGAGATCAAGGGCGGTTTCGAGGTCAGGTTGGCCGGCGGAGTGCGGGCTTTCTGCCCCTTTTCCCAGCTCGGACTGCGGCGCGAGGACGAAACCGAGACCCTCGTCGGTCAGAGTCGTTCCTTCAAGGTGATCCAGTTCGGCGAGCAGGGCCGTAATCTGGTGGTCTCTCATCGGTCGATTCTCGAAGAGGAGCGGGCGCGGCAACGCGAAAACCTGCGCGAAACCCTGCAGGAAGGAATGGTGGTCAAGGGCACGGTGACTTCGTTGCGCGACTTCGGCGCCTTTGTCGATATCGGAGGGCTGGAAGGCTTGCTGCCCATTTCCGAAATCAGTTACGGACGCATCGAAAATATCGAAGATGTGCTGCATGTCGGCCAGGAACTGGAACTGGCCGTCAAAAAACTCGACTGGGAAGCGGAGCGTTTTTCCTTCAGCCTGCGCGATACCCTGGCCGATCCCTGGAGCAAGGTCGGCACCCTTTATACGGAAGGTTCCACCCATACCGGAACCGTCGCCCGGCTCGCAAATTTCGGCGCCTTCGTGACCCTGGAAGAGGGTATCGATGGACTGATTCACATCTCCAAGCTCGGAGCAGGTCGCCGCATCAATCATCCCCGCGAGGTGCTCGAGGTCGGCCAGCAACTGCTGGTAACCATCGAGCAGGTCGATCGTGAGCAGCGTCGCATTTCCCTGGCACCGGCTGCCGCCGGCGCCGAAAGTGCCGCTCCCAAGCAGTACGTCGAAAAGCCGACCGGCGGTTCCATGGGAACCCTGGGGGATATGCTCAAGGCCAAGTTGGAGAAAAAGGGCAAAAAGAGAAAGTAGGTCCAAGGCCAAAGGCCCGAGGTTCAAGGCTTAAGGATCAAGGGCGCGGAAAGCAAAAGGCGCGTAACCAGTGATTGGCAACCGGGTGTCTCCCTGCAAATGACCAGCGACAAAGGACCCATGACAAAAAACAACGGCCCCCGGGGTGAGCATCCCGAGGGCCGTTGTTTTTACACGATTTCCAACAACTCGATGTCGAAGATCAAATCTTCGCCGGCAAGTGGATGGTTGGCGTCGAAGGTGATGGTCTTGTCGGTGACTTCGGTTACGGTCACGACCAGACTCTGGTCGTTTTCATCGGTCAATTCCAGCTCCATGCCGGTTTCGGGCTGCAGATCATCCGGCAGCTGGCTGCGGTCGATGGTGAAAACGTATTCGCCGTCGTAATCGCCGAACGCATCGTCGGAGGGGACGTTGACGGTTTTTTTCTCCCCCGGCGCCATGCCGATCAGAGCTGCCTCGACGGGGATGAAGAATTCCTCGTCGCCGATGACCAGTTCCAGCGGGCCTTCCTCGTCGGCGGGGCTGTCGGAGACTGTGGAATCGAAAACCGTGCCGTCTTCGAGGCGGCCGGTAAAGTTGATTTTGACGCGGTCGCCTTTGTTTGCCTGTGTCATGAAATGATCCTTCTGTGTGAGGTTGATGATTGTAGTGACGGTTCTTGAGAACCGGTGGCCGATGGCCGCATAAAACCGGTCAGAGGCTGCAGCCATCGGGAACTCAAGAGATACCTTTATGGTGTGCCTTCCGTCAAGCCGAGAGAAACTCTCCTGCGCTGTCGTAAGTAAAACGCGGCAGTTTTTTTCCATCCCGTTCCAGCGTTTGGCAAAAATTATCCAGTGGGCGGATCCAGATCCCCTTCTCGCCGTATAGCGCCCGGTAGACCACGAACCACTCCTCGGTTTCGCTGTGCCGAGCCACTTCCAGTACTTCGTAAAAATTTCCCTTGAAATGACGGTAAATGCCTTTTTTAAGGTTCATGATTCCGATTTTGTCTCCTGCTGAACAGGGCGATGTCATTCTACCAGAATACGTTTGATAGCCCGACCCCCCAATTTACAAAAATCGACCCGCCGGACTATCACGATTTCTTCAGCCGGATGCCTTTGGGAGTCAGTTCGATGCGGCCGGCTTTGTAAAGGCCGCCAACGGCCTTCTTGAAGGTTTTTTTGCTCATGCCCAGTTGCTGCCGGATCAGGTCGGCGGGACTGTGGTCGTGCAGGGGTAGAAAGCCGGTTTTTTCCAGGGCTTCCAGTAAAGTTGCCTTGGCTCGGTCGGTGCCCGCCTTGCCGCCTCGGTGAAGGGTGACGTCGATCTTGCCGTCCGGACGGATGCTCTTGACAAAACCCTTCAGGGCATCTCCGGGTTTCATGCCGGGAAGGACTTCGTTACGGTATAACAGCGCGCCGTAGCGGTGATTGAGAATCACTTTGGCGCCGAGATCGGTGAACTGCCAGATGAGCATGTCGACGGACTGGCCTTCCTGCAGTTCGATATTTTCCTGTTCCAGCCAGCGGTCGATGCGGCCGCTGGCAAAGCAGCGGTCCTGATCGTCGAGGCATACCCTTACCAGATAGTGGCGTCCCTGCTGCATGCGTTTCGGCTGTTCGCTGAAGGGTGCCAGCAATTCCTTCTCCATGCCCCACTCGAGAAAAGTGCCGTTCCGGTCGACGGTGTTGACCCGCAGCAGGGCGAATTCGCCGACCTGCGCCAGGGGGTGGCGCATTGTCGCCATGGGGGTGCCGGCGTGAAGGTATACGAATACCTCCAGGGGAGATCCGGGACGGGCGTCTTCCGGCACCTGTCGGGCAGGCAGCAGTATCGGTTCCTCGCCGGTCTGAAGCCAGGCGCCGCGCTGATCGATGTAGTCGATGGTCAGGGTCTGAACCCGGCCGATTTCCAGCATGATAAATCTCCTTAAGCGGCTCTGAGACGTGGATGGTATTTCAATTTTGCCTCGTTCCGCTTTTTATGCACGGTTGATCGAGAAATGTGTTTTATCGCAGAGCACGCCGAGTGCGCAAAAGAATTCAATCCGGTTGGGGTTGTTTCCGAGTGCTCTGGGTCGCAAATGAGCGAAGCGGGCGAATGGTGAGAGGGGTATTGTCTGATTCCTGGCCGGATCATCTAAAGCATGCGCAAAAAAATGGGGAAAAGCAACCTTTTTGCAGAAAAGAACAAGGGGCCGCTGGTGCGGCCCCTAAATGTTTCGCGGAATGAACGCCCGGTTCAGCTCAGCAGTTTGGCGATTTTTTCCGCCATGCCGGTGTAGCTTGCGGGAGACATGTCCAGCAGGCGCTGTTTATCGTCGGCGGATAACTCAAGACTTTCGACGAAGGCGCGAATGGTATCGCGGTCGATGGCATGGCCGCGGGTCAGCTCCTTGAGTTTTTCGTAGGGTTTTTCGATGCCGGCCTTGCGCATCACGGTCTGGATCGGTTCGGCCAGAACCTCCCAGGCGCTATCCAGGTCGGCGGCCAGCTTGTGCTCGTTGAGCTTAAGCTTGCTCAGCCCCTTGAGGGTCGAACGGTAGGCGATCATGCTGTAGCCGAAGCCGACTCCCATATTGCGCAGCACCGTCGAGTCGGTCAGGTCGCGCTGCAATCGCGAGATCGGCAGCTTGCTCGAAAGGTGGTTGAAGATGGCGTTGGCCAGCCCGCAGTTGCCTTCCGAGTTTTCGAAATCGATGGGGTTGACCTTGTGCGGCATGGTCGAAGAACCGACTTCCCCGGCGATGGTTTTCTGACCGAAGTAGGCCATGGAAATGTAGGTCCAGATGTCGCGGTTGAGGTCGATGAGGATGGTGTTCCAGCGTGCCAGGGCGTCGAACATCTCGGCCATGTAATCGTGAGGCTCGATCTGGGTGGTGAACATGTTTTGCGTCAGTTCCAGCTCGTCTTCGATGACCCCCTTGGCCAGGGCCGGCCAGTCGACCTGCGGATATGCCGAAAGATGGGCGTTGAAGTTGCCCACGGCGCCGTTGAGCTTGCCGAGGATTTCCACCTGTGCCAGGTTGCGACTCTGTTTCTGCAGCCGTGCGGCGAATACCGCCAGTTCCTTGCCGATAGTGGTCGGCGACGCGGTCTGGCCGTGGGTGCGCGCCAGCATCGGCACAGATTTGTATTGATCGGCCAGCTTTTTCAGGAAATCGATGATCTCACCCTGCAGGGGGGTGAGAGCTGCCAGGCCGTCCTTGAGCATCAAAGCATGGGAGAGGTTGTTGATGTCTTCGGAGGTGCAGGCGAAATGCAGAAACTCCGAAAGCTCTTCCAAAGGCGTGCCGGCGATTTTTTCCTTCAGATAGTATTCCACCGCCTTGACATCATGGTTGGTCACTGCCTCGATTTTCTTCACCTTTTGAGCTTCCTCGGGAGTGAACTCATCTATGATGGCGCGCAGGGTCCGTTCCTCTTCGGACGTGACTGCCCTGCATTCGGCGATCCCCGGTTCGGCGCAAAGCGCCAGCAGCCAGAGCACTTCCACCTTTACCCGATTGCGCAGCAGCGCGTATTCCGAAAAACATCCGGTCAGTTCCGTAACCTTCGATGCATAGCGCCCGTCCAGCGGGCTGATAGCCGTGATCATGGGTTTTCTCCTTCGATATAAGTCAATCCGCTACTATAGACGGGACGCCAGGTTTCTGCAAGCGTCTTGGGGTCCGCATGTCTTTTTGAGATGGAACAGAGATACAATGGCAGAAACAGGTCAGAGTGACCGGGGGCAGAAAAGGCGTCAGAGCTGAAACGTTCTTGCCAAAAAGAACGAAGCATACGGGTTGGTTTTGGTTATTCTAAAAGAACGGAAACGGAAGTTGCCAACCGAAATTCGATTCTTTGATAAAAACGATCGGAGGAGAAAATGGATGATCGGATCTGGCCCCCCCAAGCTTTGCTGGAAGTTTCAAACGGCTACTGGCAAACCTGTGCCCTGCATGCCGCAGTCAAACTCGATCTTTTCAGTCCTCTGGATGACCAGGTCCTGTGCGTGGAGGATCTGGCCGCGGCCATCGGGGCCGACAGGGACGGCTTGGAAAGACTTGTCAATGCGCTCGTCGCCATGGGATTGTTGCGTAAGGTCGACAGGGGGGTTACCTGTGCCTCGAGCGCAGCGGCGTTTCTGTCGCGCCGCTCTTCCCGTTACCTGGGTCACATCATTCTTCATCACCACCAGTTGATGGAATCCTGGAACCATCTCGATATTGCGGTCACAAGCGGACGACCGGTGCGAGCGCGGTACGCTGGTGACGACCCGCAGTGGCGGAAAAACTTTTTGCTCGGAATGTCTGACATGGCCATGCTGCTGGCGCCCGAAATGGTCGGCAAAATCGATCTGGGCGGGCGCCGGCGATTGCTCGATCTCGGCGGAGGAACGGGGGCCTGGGCGGTTCATTTCTGCCGCAAGAATTCAGGGCTCGAGGCCATCGTTTACGACCTGCCGCCCACTCGCCCTTTTGCCGAACAGACCATTGCCCGTTTCGAATTGGAGGATCGGGTTTCCTTCGTTGCCGGGGATTTCCTGGAGACAAAGATAACAGGCCGTTACGATGTCGCTTGGCTTTCCCACGTCCTGCATGGCGAGGGGCCGCAGGAGGTGCGCACCATTCTGAAGAAGACCGCATCCGTTCTGGAGCCGGGGGGCCTGCTCCTGATTCACGAGTTCGTCCTCGACGACGATCTGAGCGGTCCGCTTTTCCCGGCACTGTTTTCCCTCAACATGTTGCTCGGCACTTCGGAGGGGCGGGCATATTCGAGTCGACAACTCTTTGAATTGTTGCGAGAGGCGGGATTCAGGAAGCCTCGCCGGCTGTCCCCCGGTCTGCCCGGCCCGTCTACGGTCATTGCCGCAACCATTTGAAAAGGGGCGTCGGAGTCGTTTTATTACGCCATATGGTAAAGCGGGCCGGATTGAATCTCTTCGTTTTGAGCTGTATGCAGAAGTTGCCCATCTTCGCCGGTTGCGTGTTGCCTGACGCAAAAAGAGCCTGATGTTGGCGCCGAGTTTGTCCTCTTCTTCAAGGAGGGGCTCTGCGTGCATCAGGCTCTTTCCCCCGGTGCTTTCGAAAAAGGATCATTCCTTATTTCCAAAGCTATGCACATCGATTTCTTGTTGTGTTATCGATGTGGGAGCGGGAGTGCATAGGTTCGGCCGGCTTCGATGATGTTGCTCTCTCTGCCTTTTTCGTCTTTGCAGGCCGTTTTTTTTTCTTTGGCAATGCAATACGGACGGAACCTATAATTCAATTTTACTGCTATGGTTCAGGGAAAGCAATGATCCGTCCTTTTTTTCGGAGAGGAGGGAGGGAATCTGGTTTTCTGTAAATGGAGGAGGTTCTGACGGTTTCCCTTGTAACCTCGAGAGAAGTCTCATCCTCCACCATTAAATCTTACATCGGAAAGAGGGGCCGATTCCTTTGTCGGTGCGAAATACGGGTTGCTTTAAATCTGAACGAAAATATTTATTCTAATTGTTGAATGTTCATGTTTCGTTGGGTATTATGCGCGCATACCGTATCGGTAGGCGATATGGTAGTATTTTACTTCTTGGGAGGAATCGTTATGGAAAAAGGTTTTTTCGCCAGTCTGTTTGATCTGTCTTTTTCGGAGTTTGTTACCATTAGGCTTATCAAGGTACTCTATATCCTGGGCATTGCCGGCTCGGTTCTCGGCGGATTGGCGTTTATTGTGGGCGGTTTTGCCAATGGGGCAGGCATAGGTATCCTTTTCCTGTTATTGTCTCCTGTCCTGGTTCTTTTTTATATCCTGATGGTACGCATCTGGCTCGAACTGATTATCGTTGTATTCCGGATTGCCGAAAATACCTCGCGAATGGTTAAGATGCCCAATCAGGATGCCGCCATGACAACGGAAGAAGATCAGGTTTGACCTGGTTTTCTTCAAACTCATCTTTTCGCCGAAGAAGATCAGAATTACCGCTGGGTCAGCTTTTGTTTCATTTTAGAGGCTGACCCGCGTCAATACCTGGGAGGCGTCTTCCATTTGCCTGTCTTTTGCATCGTTCCCGCTTTTTTGGTGCCGGCATGGAAACAATCAATGGACCGATCATCCCGCAACCGTCTTCTCCCAAAGGATTGGAATGCCATGAAAATATGGGTAGATGCGGATGCCTGTCCCGCAGTGATCAAGGAGATTCTTTTCAGGGCGGCCAAGCGTACCGGACTGGCATTGACCCTTGTCGCCAACCATCCGATGCGCATACCGACGTCACCCTTTATCAAGTTTCTGCAGGTGACGGAGGGGGTCGATGTCGCCGACAAAGAGATCATCAAACGGCTCTGTCTTGGGGATCTGGTCATCACGGCGGATATCCCGTTGGCTGCGCAGGTAATCGAAAAGGGCGGCCATGCCCTTGATCCGCGCGGCGATCTGTATACTGCCGACAACATCAGGGAACGTTTGACCATGCGGGATTTTATGGATTCTCTGCGTGCCAGCGGCATCGATACGGGTGGGCCTTCAGCACTGAATCAAAGCGACCGGCAGGCATTTGCAAATCGACTGGATCAATTTTTGACCAAATATGGGAGAAAAGTGCGGTCGCATTGATAGTGTTTGCTCAGTTTCCGACCTGAATGCCGCGACGCTCCAGCAGGGAACCCCCGGCGAGATACAGGTTGACCAGGGCGATGCGGTAGTTGATGATCGCCTCGACTTCGGCGATCTGACTGGCCAGGAGGTCGCGCTGGACCTGGGCGACCAGCAGGGTGGTGCTGGCTCCTGCCTTGAAGCGCTCCTGTTCAGCCGCTTGGCGAGATCTTCGAGTGGTCTTGCTCCGGTGCGCTGGTGGTGACGATGCGTCGATCGTAGGAGCCTTCTTCGCCGGGATTGAGCAGGTGCAGTAAACGCAACCGGCATTCTTGCAGCTGGCTGCGTGCCTCGATCAGCATAGCGCCCAATTGCGCAAGAAGATCGAAACCGATCCGGCTTCGCCCCAGGTCATTACCACGGTGCATGGGGTCGGTTATCGTTATGTTGTCGACGTCGTGGGGGGGGGCGAGCCGATGCCTGAGGGATTATGCTCGGATTTCAGTAGAATCCCAAAACCAGTCTGATGCCGCGAACGATAAACCAGGCGCCGCCGATGCCGCAGGCGATGCGGGCGGCAAAGCGCATCTCGGAAAACCTGGCAGCCAGTCCAGACAGGACGAACGGCAGCAGGTAAAGGGATGTCGTCAGGAAAAACACGACGAAAAAAGCCACGCTCTGCAACATGGAACCACTGCGCATGGCCTGACTGACGGCCAGCAAAAACGGCGGACAGAGGTTGATCCCGGTGAAAAAGCCGGCGGCAAACAACAGCTTGTGTCTTCCGAACCATCGGTGGGCGCTACGGCACGATATCAGGTGCGGCAGGCGGTATCCGGTGGCATGGATCAGCATGAGCGATCCGAGCAGCACATCCCCCCAGGGCAGCAATATCGTTACGACTGCACCGTCGATTCCCAGCGCCTGACCTGCAGCATAGCTGGCCGCACCGAACAGGCAGTAACTGATGAGCCTGCCCGTAAGGAAGACGGCCAGACCCCGCACGTGGGTTTTCAATCCGGATTTTTCGCCGCTGGCGAACAGGGCCATCAATACCGGCGCGCAGGTGCCCAGGCAGAAAAAACCCGTCGACAAGCCCAGGGTCAAGGCCCTTGCCATCATGGTTCGCTCCCGAAAAAGTGCGAGCGTCCCTGCTGCGATAAACGTGCGGGACTCCAGCGCTGCCGCATGTCGATATCGACATGCGGCTTTTCATAGCGGGTCAGGCGGGGTACGGTGTTCTCGATTTCATCTACCATTTGCTTGAGGTAGGGGCATAGCGGCGAGGTCGGGATCATCGTAATGGTCAAAATTCCGGATGTATGGCATTCAATGCTGAGGATCAGGCCGAGGTCGACGATGTTGATGCCGAGTTCAGGGTCGATAATCGTGCGCAAAGCCTGGATGATTTCGGGATTTGCAGCACTCCCTTTAATGGCGACGGTTTCGGGTTGCTCAGCTTGCGCAGGCCTGCTTTGTCGGTTAACGTCTGCCGTGGCTCGGGCAGGTTCCGGTGTCTGACTTGCAGCCGGCGGGATATTTCGGTTGTGCTTTTCCGCTGCAGGCTTATCCACGGTGCGCCGGGTGGCCATCATGAAATCCATGACCATGCCCGGCACCTGTATTATTCCGTAGCCGATAGCGCAAAAAAGCAATACCAGCACCAGGCGCAGCAGAAAATTCCTGCCGAAACGTTCGTTCATCTTTCATATCCCCGGGGTCGGACAATGTCCGGATTTATTTTTCCGCCAGCAGAATCGGCTCGCCATCTTTACCATCGATTGTTTCCGGCAAGGCTTTGATGTCGGACTCTTTGCGCTGTTTTTCTATGATGCTGCGCAGCTGGGTTGCCATGCCGGCCAGTTCCTCCGAGGTGGCTGCGGTCTCTTCGGAGGTGGCGGTGACCATCTGGGTGGCGCCGTCGACCTGGGAAACCCCCTGGGTTATCTGGTCGATGCCGGCGGCCTGTTCGCTGGCAGCGTCGGCGATTTCCTTGACTATGGTGGCCGTTTTATCCGTGGCGTCGACGATTTTTATCAGAGCTTCGGAAGTTTCGGTCGCGATTCTGTTGCCGTTTTCCACCTTGCCGACCGAATTCATGATCAGATCGTTGATTTCGTGGGCTGCCTTGGCGCTGCGCACCGCCAGGTTGCGAACCTCTTCGGCGACAACCGCGAAACCTTTGCCGTGTTGACCGGCGCGGGCCGCTTCGACCGCGGCGTTGAGCGATAAAAGGTTGGTCTGAAAAGCGATTTCGTCGATGACCTTGGTGATTTTGACGATGTTCTGGCTCGAATCGTGGATAGCCTCCATGGCGATCAGCATCTGATCCATCTGCTGTTTGCCGGCGGTGGCAACATCCAGAGAACTGGCGCTGAGCGTGTTGGCGGTATCCGCATTCTGAACCGTACCCTTGGTCTGAGAACTTATCTCGGTAAGAGCGGCAGAGATCTCTTCCAGCGAACTGGCCGCCTCGGTCGCTGCCTGGGACAAGCTCTGCCCCGAGTCGCTCAAGGCGTGAGAACTGTGGTCGATGCTTAAAGAGATGTTGTCGACCTGCGCCAGCACCTCGTTAAGATTTTTCAGATTGGCTTTCAGGGTGGCATCGTTTTGACCGAGCATTTCCGCCATCCGGTCCAGGGATTCGGACAAGCGCCCGACTTCGTCGCCCTGGTCGAGGTCAAGGCGATTGGAAAAGTCACCTTGACTAAGGCTCTCGGCAAGTTCCATGGATTTGGCGATGGGCACGGTGATGCTGCGGACGATAATATACGAGACCACGCCGCCTATGAAGGTGGCCAAAACAGCGCAGGCTAGAATCAGCAGTTTGGTGCCGGTGGTGCGGGTTGCCGCTTCGGCCTGGATGTTTTCGACACGATCCATTTCCGCCGTTATGAACAGATCGAGCTTTTCCCTCATCTGGTTCATGATGTTGTCGCCGATTCCCGATTCGACCCGATCGGTGAGAATTTTCCAGAGGCGCTGGTCATTGCCGAGTTTCGACATGGTCTGAGCCAACAGACTCAGAAACTTCATCGACTGTTCGACCTTCGTTTTCGACAATACCGGAATTTCGCGGACGGCGTTAATCATGGCATCGGGGTCGATATCGAGTTCCCGTGCCAGTTTGCGAAAATGTGCCTCGTCAGGCTTTTTCGTCAGGACCTGTCCTCCAAGCCAGGAGCCGATCTGCCGGCCGTCCACGATGATCGGTACGGCGAAATCGACCAGTCCGGCGTGACATTCGTAGGCGTACGGCTTACCGGTCTCCCCCGAGACGCGACCGCCTTTGGCATCATCGCTCTGACAACGCAACGCGCCTTCTTTGCTCTGGCGCACCAGGCCGAAGCAAAAGGTGGAAAACGTACTCAGGTCCTGCATGCGCACCGGACTGCCGTCGTGCTCGGCTACCATGTTTTTGAGCCCTGTTACGGAGGTGAACAGTTTCTGGTACTGCAGCAGGATTGCCGGATCGAGGACTTCCTCGACCTTGACCATGCCGCTGTCGCCTTCGGCTTTTGCCAGTTCACGGCGTTCCGCCGCGCTCATGTCGATGCGTTGTCGCGCCAAAATCTCCGGTTCCGCCGCTTCCTTTCGCCAGCGGTCGGCAAGTGTGGAGATGTCTTCCAGCAACATGACCTGGTCCGGATTGTCTCCAACCAACTCTTTAAGGGCGGTTATTTTTTCACCTACCACCTGCTCTCCCTCCTGGTAGAGGGCCAGCATCTCTTTTTTCCCGGAAATGAGATAGCCTTTTTGGCCGACCTGCATCTGCAGGATCACCTTTTCCAGATCCTTCGACTGTTCGACGGCAACATGACCGTTGTTGACCTGGCGCGCCGATGCCAGCAGTCGCGACATGCCCTTGTAGCTGACCCCGCCGAGCATGATCAGCAGCAGAAGCGGTACGCCGCAGCCGATGGCTATTTTTGCAGTCAAACTGAGATCCTTGAATTTCATGAATTTTCCCCCCCATTCAATACGGAGCAAGTGCCATTGCGATACTCCGACAAAAAAGTTGTACATCAGGCACATGATTGGCAGGTCCGCCGACATGTGTATCGGGCAAGATGCATGCCGTCGAAAAAACGGCATAGATCGATTTGTGCCGATAAAACAGATATTTGTGTCTGAAAAATGACACCTTATTAAGTGCCTGCAATACAATGGAAATCGTATGTGTAGAGACATTGTTCGATAAGTATAATTAGATCCTACACATAGTATGGGGCGAAAGGGAAGGCGTGGTGAGTGTATTGTAATGAGGCGTTTGTTCAGGTTTGGTCTTTGTGTGTCAGCGAGGTCGGTGCCATCACTTGCCCTGCAAGCAAGGAAATATTGTCCGATGCATGTTTTACGAGTTGTGTTGTTTTGTTAATTTGCTTATATTCAATAAACCTTGCTTTTGTGCAAGGGCATTATCTTTGTCTTTTGCCATTGTGTCCGGAATTGCCGGCCGATACCTGGGGTTTTCGAGCCTTGCACGATTTCCGCCGGAAAGGGGCGTGCGCAAACCGCTTGAAAAAGGAGAATGCTTATGGAAGAAGTAAAAGATGTGACCGTCAATCAAGAATCCAAAAATATGGCCCTGCTGATCTGGTTAGAGTCCAAACAAGTGGTGTAACAGGGCAGTGCCCTTGAAAAAAGAAGACCATCGCGTCATTCTCCAAAGCTAAAACCGCCAAGCCTCAGCGAAA
>JASKKK010000050.1 GCA_030154185.1 Desulfuromonadales bacterium | reverse complement strand
CTTCGCTCCCGCCTTTTTTGCAGTTCATCGGAGGCCGAGGCGAAAACAGTGGACGAGTCCACTGTTTTCTGGTCGGGGAAAAGGAGGTAAAGGGCCGGTTTCGGGCGCGAACCCTTTGTACAGGGACGGTGGCGATCGGACTCGTGTGTATACGCTTCGGGCGGTCTTCTTTGTGGCAATACCTGCCGATTCAGGGTGTTTTGAATTGCAAGGCTTAGCCAATCCTGCTATTTTTCCACCTTTGGTGTTCGTGTTTTGACTCGGATGCCAGCAGGGATCCGTTTTTTGCTGGTGATTTGTGGGTTCTATAAGGGAGATTCGCATGGAGATTGAAGTTCGGTTGTTTGTATTCGATGACGAGGGGGGCATAACCCCCATTGATAAAAAACGTTTCGACGCCGCCACCGAGCACCTTGAGCCTTTGCCCGAATTCAAGGGGCAGCGCATCAGGTTGGCAGGTGCCATGCTCATCCGGCAGGGCAGTGAGCCTGCGAGCCTTGGTGAAATCTACGGTCAGATCGTCTATTTCGATGAAGATGGTTTTGTAGACGAGGAAAAACTGGCGGCTGCCACGAGCCATACCGACAAGGATCTTGGCCGGGATTACCACAACGAATTCGTTTGGATTCCCACTGGGGAAGATGTCGAGAAAATAAAGGCCGCTCTGGGGTAACCCGGACCAGGCATTGGCAAGGAAAGGTCGGGAGAGCTGTTATGGATAAAAAAAAGGAATGTACTGGAGGCAGACCTTCGTTGTTCGCCAGCGGTGGCACGAAGGAAAGTCGGGATTGGTTGGCAGGCGATCTGCACGTGTATGTGGAGCCTTGGCGGGCGCGTTTCGAATGGCCGGACGGATATCCGCGTCGCATCAAGGTATCCGACGCCTTGCTGGACTGGGATACCGATTATCCCGAATATGATCCGCCTTATTATGTCGCGCCCGAAGTACTCGAAAACGATCGCACCCGCAAACCGGGAGGCTGGGCCGACCCGGAAGATATCGCAGCCGTCGGGGAGTTGCCGAAAGAGAGTTTTGAAGGCCCTGTGCGTCTGGACGATAAGGGGCGTCCTCTCAATCCCCGGGGGCGCAGCGGCATCGCCGGTCGGGGTTTGCTTGGAAAATGGGGCCCCAACTTTGCCGCCGATCCCATCGTCACCCGCATCAACGACCAATTCGGCGATGTCGAGATGCTGGCGATCCAGCGGAAGGATAACGGGCTTTGGGCCATCCCCGGTGGTATGGTCGATGCCGGCGAGGAAGTGAGCCGTACCCTGGTTCGGGAGTTGACCGAAGAAACCGGGGTAACCCTCGATATGAGTCGGGGACGACTGGTCTATCGCGGTTTTGTCGATGATCCGCGTACCACCGATCACGCGTGGATCGAGACCACGGTGCGGCATCTGCACTTGACTGGCGCAGAGGCCGCCGATCTCGAACCGCAGGCCGGCAGCGATGCCCGTTCGGTATACTGGCTGCCTCTCACCGAAAGAAGCCTGCAGAAACTTTATGCGGGGCATGGCTATTTCGTTGTCTCCGCATTGGCGCAGATGCTGCGTGACGAGCCCGGGGTATTGCCTGAGAAAATACTGGGGATGCTGGGTTCCTATTACAAATAAGTCCATTTATCACGGCGGGCCGGTACCTTTGCAGGCGCCTGCCTTTTATCGGAAAAGTGCCGCCGAACCGGAAAGGTGCTGGGCATGGCCCCGTGGTTTTTCAAGGCGTTGCTGGCTCTTCTGTTTATCGGCCTGCAGCGCTTTTTTTACAAGGTGGCGGCAGAGCGCGGCTGCAGCACCGCCCTGACCAGCCTGGTCTTCATGGGGACGGTCGCGGCGATCAGTTGGCTGCTGTTTCTGTCGGGGGCCGACCGGGGTGTGTTGAATGGCGCCATGTTGTTCTGGGGGTTGGTCAACGGCCTGACCTTTCTGGGGAGCGCCGCTCTGACCATGGAGTCTCTCAGGCATGTTCCGGCAGCCGTCGGCTATTCCCTTACCCGCTTGAGCACCGTATTCGCCGCACTGTTCTCCATCTTCTACTTCCATGATCGGCTTCAGCCAAGGCAAGCGCTCGGAGTCGTTCTGGCTCTGGGTGTCGTTTGGCTATGCGCGCGCGGGCGGACGGCGCCGATGCGTCGTCCGACTGCCAGCTACCGATTCGGTGTGGTCTTGGCTCTGTTGGCCATGCTTGCCGGTACGGCCGCTTCCATATCGAGCAAGTTTGCCGCCCTGCAGGCGGACAAATGGGGCTTTATGGCCATATCCTACAGTTTCAGCACCTGTGCCGCATGGATCATGCGGCGCAGGGAATGGGAAGAGGTTGCGCCGGAGCCGCAGTGGACGACATGGGGCATCGGGTTATGCATGGGCGGTTTGAACCTGATAGGTTTCTATCTGCTGCTGCAGGCTTTGGAGACTGGTCCCCTGTCCGTTATCGCTCCCTTGACCGGGTTGCATTTCATCATCGCCATCATCCTCTCGGGCGTGGTGTATCGCGAGCGTCTCAAACCCCGCAGCGTGGTCGGTATCTTTCTGGCAGCGGCAGCCGTTCTGTTGATGAAGAAATGATCTTTCGTACCAAATCGGCTTTGTTTTTTTTCTTCTTTGTTTTTTAGTCATTTTAGCGAGTTCGCTGTTTTAATCCTTTTCTTCCGGTTTGGTTATCCACTTTTTATCCACATCCTTTCCAGGTTCTTTGCACAATATGTAGGGGATGAAGGTTGTGGTTTTCCCTAGATATAGTGATATTTTGGCTTGACACCGAGAGATGCTGTGTTACATTCACAAGCGTCAAATCGACTGTGGAGGGATGTAGGAAATGATCGAATATATACGCAAGAGAGACGGCCGCCTGGTTCCGTTCGAGCAGGACAAGATCACCATAGCTATCCGGAAAGCCGTTCGCGCCGTGAGCGGCACCGACATGGACAAGGCGGGACAGATCGCTCGCGAAGTCGGCGGTATCCTGGATGTCATCTACAAGGATGGCCGGGTTCCCACGGTCGAGAACGTTCAGGACCTGGTGGAGAAGATCCTTATCGAGAAGGGGCACGCCAGAACCGCCAAAGCCTATATCCTCTACCGCAATCAGCGTGAATCCCTGCGTCAGACCAAGGAGTTTATCCAGGAGTCCATCGACGCCATCGATTCCTATCTTACCCAGGAAGACTGGCGGGTTAACGAAAATGCCAATATGGGGTATTCCCTGCAGGGGCTCAACAACCATATTGCCGCCAACATCACCAGCAATTACTGGTTGAACAAGGTTTATCCCCGTGAAATCGCCGATGCTCATCGCAATGCCGATTTCCATATCCACGATCTCGGCACCCTGTCGGTTTATTGCTGCGGCTGGGATTTGCGCGATCTTTTGCAGCGCGGCTTCACCGGTGCCTACGGCAAGATCGAAAGCGGTCCGCCGCGGCATTTCCGTACCGCTCTGGGCCAGGTCGTCAACTTCTTTTATACGCTGCAGGGCGAAGCGGCCGGTGCCCAGGCCTTTGCCAACTTCGATACGCTGCTGGCGCCTTTTATCCGGTACGATAAGCTGACCTATCGCGAGGTCAAACAGTCGGTCCAGGAATTCATCTTCAATATGAACGTGCCGACCCGGGTCGGCTTTCAGACGCCGTTTACCAACATCACCCTCGATATGATCGCGCCGCGCAATCTGGCGGATGAAGCGGTGGTGTGCGGCGGGCGTCTGATGGAGGACCGTTACGGCGACTTTCAGGAGGAAATGGACCTTTTCAATCGTGCCTTCTGCGAAGTGATGATGGCCGGCGACCATGCGGGGCGGATTTTCTCCTTTCCGATTCCGACCTATAACATCACCGCCGATCTCGATTGGGAAAGTCCCCGGTTTCAGCCCATTTGGGAGATGACGGCCAAGTACGGCATTCCCTATTTCAGCAATTTCATCAACTCGGACATGGATCCCGAGGATGCCCGTTCCATGTGTTGCCGCCTGCGGCTGGACAACCGCGAGTTGCGCCGCCGCGGCGGCGGGTTGTTCGGTTCGAATCCTCTTACCGGGTCCGTCGGCGTGGTGACCCTCAATCTGCCCCGTGCCGCCTATCTGGCCAGCGACAAGGAAAGCTTTTTCGTGCGCATTTCCGAGCTTATGCGCCTGGCCTTTCAGTCCCTCGAAATCAAACGCAAGCAGCTCGAGCGCCTCACGGAAGAAGGGCTGTATCCCTACAGCCGTTTTTACCTGTCGGGCATTCGGGAGCGTATGGGGCAATACTGGGCCAATCATTTTTCCACCATCGGCCTGATCGGCATGAACGAAGCGGCCCTGAATCTTATCGGTCGGGGGATCGATACCCAGGCCGGACAGGAGTTGGCGATAGAGACTCTCAATTTCATGCGGATGCAACTCGAGGCCTTCCAGGAGGAGTCCGGCCACCTGTACAATCTCGAAGCCACTCCGGCGGAGGGGACCAGTTTCCGTTTGGCCAGTCAGGATCGCAAGCGTTATCCCGACATCATCGCAGCCGGAACCGAAGATCCCTACTATACCAACTCGACCCAGTTGCCGGTGGGCAGCACCGATGATATTTTCGAGGCCCTGACCCATCAGGACGCTCTCCAGACCCTCTATACCGGCGGTACGGTTTTCCACGGATTCCTCGGCGAACGTTTGGAGGACTGGAGCAGTGCCCGTCTGCTGGTGCAGCGGATCGCCCGGAATTTCCATCTTCCGTACTTTACCATCAGTCCGACGTTCACCATCTGTCCGGTGCATGGCTATATATCCGGCGAGCATTTCAGCTGCCCCCATCAGCACGAAGCCGGCGCAGCCTGAAATGACTCGTTAACCAGCTGATTTTTCTTCCCAAGGAGGCCTGATATGGCGACTAAATGTGATGCCAAAACTGAAGTATATTCCCGAGTCTGTGGGTTTTTTCGGCCTGTACAACAGTGGAATCGCGGGAAAAAGGAAGAATTCAAGGATCGCCGGGAGTTTATGCTCGAAAACGGCCCGACGAAAGGCTAGGCGGGCGTGGGCATCAAGGGATATCAGGGAACCAGTCTGCTCGATTATCCCGGTCGCATCGCATCGCTGGTGTTTCTGGGAGGATGCAATCTGAGTTGCCCGTTCTGCCACAATCCCGATCTGGTCGTATCGCCCGACAACCTGCCCGACTATCCTCTGGAGCCGCTGTTCGAAGAACTGGAACAGCGGCGTTCCTTTATCGACGGTGTGGTTGTTTCCGGCGGGGAGCCGACCCTGTATCCGGAATTGCTGCCTTTTCTGCGCCGTATCAAGGGTATGGGGTTCCTGGTCAAGCTCGATACCAACGGTTTGCTGCCCGAGGTGCTGGGCGAGGTGCTGGGACAAAAACTGGCGGACCTGGTTGCGCTGGATCTGAAAACTTCGCCGGAGCGCTACGGGGAGCTGCACAGCCGTGCGGTGGACGGATCTGCGCTGGAACGCAGTCTTGCTCTTCTGTTGCAGGCTCCGGTCGCCTGTGAATTCCGCACCACCTGCGTGCCTGGTCTGGTCGGAGAAGGGGACATCCGGCGCCTTGGGGCGTTGCTGCGCGGCGCTCCGGGATGGGTGCTGCAGCAGTTCGTGCCACGCTACAGCATGGCCCCTTCCTGCCGGGACATCGAACCTTATCCGGTTTGGCGTCTGGAAGAATTCGCCGAACTGGCGCGACAGTTCGTGCCGCAGGTCACGTTGCGGGGGGTGTAGGGGGCAGGCCCGAGGTGCGGGGTTTTTGTTCTGAACCACTGTTTTGTGAATAAGCGAGATAACGCAAGGGCCAGGGCATTCTTCTGCCGTGGCCCTTGTTGTTTTATGCTGAGGAAAACCGTTTCTATCTGCGACCAGCCAGCCAGGCGCAGCCGATGGCACCGTTGTGCTGGGGATGTGCGGGGATGACGATCTCGGCGGGACTGAACTTGCGCAACAGCGCCACGAAGGCGCTGTTTTTGGCAACGCCTCCGGTGAGGACGATGGTGTCCTGAGCGAAACGGGCCAGCATCGGCGCAACGCGTTTGATGAGGGTCTGGTTGACGCCGGCGCACAGGTTTTCGAGGGCATGGCCTTCGATGATTTTGCCGATCAGTTCGCTTTCCCCGAAGATGCCGCAGGTGGCATCGAGAGGCACGGGGTCTTCATGGTGCCGGGCCAGTTCCTCCAGGGATACGTCCAGCACCTTGGCCATGTTTTCCAGGTAGCGTCCCGAAGAGGCGGCGCATTTGTCGTTCATGAGGAAATCGACGAGAATGCCGTCTTCGAGTCGTGCCACCTTGCTGTCCTGTCCTCCCAGATCGAGGAGGGTGAAGGTCTCCAGGCCGGTTTGAAAGCGAGCCCCGGCAATGTGAGCCTGGATTTCGGGTATGATGTCGGCTCCGACCAGATTGATGGTATTGCGTCCATAGCCGGTGGCAGTCAGAGGGATGGTCTGCCACTGTTCTGCGGTCAGCAGTCCCAGTTCTTCGTAAGCCAGCAGAAGACGGTCGTCGCTGCGACTGGCATACCGTTTATAAAACGGAATGGTGTCGTAGCTTTTCAGCCACGCGATGGTAGCGCCGTCAAGGGCTGCGAACTTGACCCGGCGGCTGCCAAGGTCGATGCCGATACCGGTCATGGACGCCTCGCTTTGACCATTTCCACGAACCCTTCCAGTCGGATGCGTGTGCGTGCATCGAGGGGGCCCGGTCGGTCTCCTTCAAGGGTCAGGGTGGGGAGCTTTTTCAGACGCCGGCGCACAATGAGGTCTTCGATCTGCCGGAAGCAGAACGACTGTACATAGTGGATCACTCCGTCGATACGCCGTCGGGCGATTTCCTTTTCAATATCGTCGAGACGCACGAAGATATCGTAAGGATAGGTATAGTGCCGGTACTGTTCGATAAGGGAGGCTACCTTGTACGGCATGGAGAATTGTCTTTGGGTTTCGTTGAAGACAACCCGTGCACCAAGTTCCTCGGTCACTTCATAAAGATCGGTGAAAATCGGCGGAACGCCGATATACGCCAGGCGCGGGCCGTCGGGCAGGGGCGTACGCCGCCGTGCCTCGTCCAAGAAAGCATCGGCTTGCTGTGCAAAGGTCTGGGGATCGCCGTTCATATCGGAGGTACAGACCTGCCAGGTGTGGTTTTCTGTGCCGGTCACGCGGTTTTCTTCCCAGGTCAAGCGGTCGATTTCGTGTACCCGTGCACGGACTTCGTTGAGGTCTCGCCAGGTTGCATCGGCCTTGGCCATAGTGACGCCGAAATGCTCTGCCAGTCTGTCGATTTCAAGTTTAAGAGCCGTTGGGGATCGGTCGTAGGGGTAGGCGAAAGGCACGGTGGTGATGCCCTGCAACTGCAGAACCTCCATCAAGGCCTTGGTGTTGGAGCAGTCCCCTTCGGTTACGGCGATGATTTCGCGGATGCCGTGGTGCAGCGCGGCGCTGTAGAGACCTTTGATCCAGCCGCAGCAGTTACGCGGAAAACCCGCCATTTCAGCTTCGTCGATAAAGCTCTGGCAGGCAGGATCGGTAATGAAAATGTTGTTCAGGTCGACGGGGCGCCTGCCCGCGGCAATGACAATTTCCAGTGGGATGGTAGTGGTGAATCCGACCATATTGATATTGAGCTGTCAGTTTTGACTTTCAGTCCTGTCTTAAGAACAGATAGTAGATAAAAACGAAAACCAGGATAACTCCGCCGCCGGCGAAAACCAGCACCGGCTCGCTGCCGGCGCTTTCGATGGTCGGTTTTTTCTGCAGGGTGTAGTCGATGACACAGGCATACCCCACAGTCGTCAACAGCATGAAGAAAAGTGCCTGCCGTTTCAGGAGAATGGCCACCAGGCAAATGATCCCCAGGATACTTAAAAACCAGGGATTGTAAATCAAGTCGCCAAGATTCGCTTCACGCAACATGGCCATGATATTTTCAGTACGCAGTTTCTCAAGAAAATCCCTGGCTGTCGAAAGGTCCATCGACGGTCATCCTTTCCTTAGGCAACCACGAACTCCATGGTCTGAAAAGTACGAAAAGTCAATATACCAGAGGTTTAAGCCGATCCCAAGCTTAAAATTTCGATGTGTCTTGACTTTACGCTTAAGTTGAACCTAGTATACCTGTTTTGGATATGTCGCGCAGAGAGGGGAGCAAGGTTGCCGGAACGGGCTATCGGAGTATTTGATTCAGGGGTCGGCGGGCTTACGGTTCTCAAGGAGATACAGCGTCTTCTACCGAGTGAGGATCTTCTTTATCTGGGAGATACGGCCCGGGTGCCCTACGGTACCAAAAGCCCTGCGACGGTAAGGCGTTATGCTCAGGAAGCTGCCGCTTTTCTCACCCGGCGCAAGGTCAAGATGCTGGTCGTGGCCTGCAATACCGCCTCTTCCGTGGCATTGCTCGAACTGGAAAACCATTACAATCTGCCGGTTATCGGTGTAATCGAACCGGGAGCCAAGCGTGCGGTATCGGTGACGCGAACCGGGCGCATCGGTGTTATCGGCACCGAAGGTACCGTGAAAAGCGGCGCCTATACCCTGGCCATAAAAAAGCTTGCCCCCGATGCCGATGTGGTTGCCTTGCCCTGTCCCCTGTTCGTGCCGCTGGTGGAAGAAGGCTGGCTTGAACATCCGGTGACCAGGCTTACAGCCGAAGAATATCTCGGGCCCTTGCGGCATCACGGCATCGATACTCTGGTCCTCGGCTGCACCCACTATCCGCTGCTCAAAAATGTTTTGCAACAGGTGCTCGGTCCGGAAGTCATTCTCATCGACTCGGCCGAGGAAACCGCCTTTGCCGTGGCTGAAAGGCTGCAACGGCAACGATGTGTTCGCGATGCCGCAGCGGCGCAGCCGCCGCAGTTTTTCGTCACCGACGTACCCGAGCGTTTCCAAAGGGTTGGTGGAGAATTTCTTGGCCGGCCTTTGCCTAAAGTGGAACAGGTCTGCCTGGACTAGCGTAATATAAGCCTTTCTTCCGATCCCCTCCGTACACCAAGCATGGAGCAAGCGACATGAAAAGACCTTCCCGTCGATACCTGATTCCGGTTTTGATACTGATGTTGCTGGCAGCCGGTCTGCTTACCTATCGTCTTGTGCAGCGGGGGCCGCAGGAGATTCCGGATGCCTCCGAGGTCGCGGAGCAGTTGCCCGAAAAGGAGGTCATCCTTTATTTCGGCAGTGTGGATGGTTCCGGGCTGGTAGCCGAAGCACGCGAAGTGACGGATGGCGAAGACGAGGCATTGGTGGCGGAAATCGTACAAGCCCTTGCTGCCGGCTCGCGTGACGGTTTGATCGCCGTTTTGCCGGCGACCACGCGTCTGCTCGGTTACAGCGAGCAGAAGGGTGTTGCAACCCTCGATTTCAGCAAAGAACTGATCACCGCCCATCCCGGAGGCAGCATGTCCGAACTGCTCACGGTTTATGGACTGGTCGATACCATGGCGGTGAATTTCCCCCATATTCGCAAGGTGCGCTTTCTGGTGAAAGGGCAGCCGGTGGAAACCCTCAAAGGGCATGTCGACCTGCGACGGCCGGTCGCCGCCGATTTCCGTTATGCAAGCCCATCCACCGAGGATGCGGCGTCGACTTTACAGGAGAACCCATAGTATGGCCGATTTTATCGCCACTATCAAACAGCGCGTCCTGGTGCTGGATGGCGCCATGGGCACGATGCTTCAGGAACGCGGGCTCAAAGCCGGCGCCTGTCCCGAAGAAATGAATCTTACCGCTCCGGAAGTGGTGGCATCAGTGCATCGCGAATATGCCGATGCCGGGGCGGATATCATCGTTACCAACAGCTTCGGCGGCAGTCGTCTGAAGCTGGCGCATTACGGTCTCGAAGACCGCGTCCATGAAATCAATGCCCGTGCCGTTGAACTGGCGCGTAAGGCTGCCGGACCGGATCGCTTTGTCGCCGCTTCCATCGGACCTACCGGACGTTTTCTGCGCCCGGTGGGGGACGCGGATTTCGATGAAATGGTCGAGGCGTTCGGACAGCAGGTGCGCGCTTTCGCCGAAGCCGGTGCCGATCTGATTACCCTGGAAACCTTTCTCGATATCGCCGAATTGCGGGCGGCGGTAATCGCCTGCAGGGAGTTCTCCGACCTGCCGGTCATGGCTCTGATGACCTTTGAGGATGAAGGTCGCAGCGTTCTCGGCACCTCCCCGGAGGCTGCTGCGGTAACCCTCGAAGCCTTGGGGGTAAGCGTGGTCGGCTCCAACTGCGGGTTGGGCGTGGAAGGAATTTACCAGATGCTTGAACGCATGCGCAGTGTCTGTTCCCTTCCCCTGATCGCCCAGCCCAACGCCGGCTTGCCCCAGCTTGTCGACGGACAGACGGTTTTTAATGCCAGTCCGGAAGATATGGTCGTTTACCATCGGCAACTGCTCGATATCGGCGTAAGGGTTGTCGGCGGCTGTTGCGGAACCACCCCGGCACATATCCGGGCCATGCGCCAGGCCCTGGAGAGTCTGCCGCAGGAATGGTCGCCTCCGGCGCGTCGTTGTCTGCTTTCCAGCCGTACGGGGGTCGCCGAAATCGGCGGCCGGGCTGCCTGCGCCATCATCGGTGAGCGGATCAACCCCACAGGCCGCAAAGCTTATGCCCAGGAACTGCGCGAAGGCAAAACCGCCTACATTCGGCGCGAGGCTCAGGCCCAGGTAGCGGCGGGAGCCCACCTGCTCGATATCAATTGCGGTGCTCCCGGCGTCGATGAACCGGCGGCCCTGGAACGTGCGGTACTTGCTGTCGAAAGCGTAACCCAGGTACCTTTGGTGCTCGATTCTTCCGATCCTGCTGCATTGGAACGGGGCCTGAAAGTCGCCGACGGCAAGGTCTTGATCAATTCCGTTTCGGCGGAAGAAAAGAGCTTGCGGGGTATTCTGCCTCTGGCCAGAAAATACGGGGCGGCGGTCATTGCCCTGGCCCTGGACGGCGCGGGCATTCCCGAAACAGCCGAGGAACGCCTGGCTGTGGCGCGGCGTATCCGCGATGCGGCCATGGAGGCAGGACTGGCGCCTGAGGATATCATTGTCGACTGCCTGACCCTGACCGTTTCGGCGGAGCAGAAGCGGGCCATGGAGACCATTCGCACCTTGCGGCTGGTGCGCGATGAACTGTCCCTGCCCACGGCGCTGGGCGTCAGCAATATCTCCTTCGGTTTGCCGTGCCGACCGGTTCTGTCCTCCATCTTTTTTACCATGGCGCTGGAAGCGGGGTTGTCGGCAGCCATCATCAATCCCCGTGACGAACGTATGATGGATGCCTATCGTGCGGCCATGGTGCTGCTCGGCAAGGATGTGCGGGCCGAAGGTTATATCGCGGCTTATGCCGATATGGCCGCCGCCCCGGCGGCGTCCGCTGCGACCGACAAGCCTGCAGGTATTCGTGACCGACTGGCTGGCGCCATTATCGAAGGGGACAAAGAAGGCGTGGTCGCCCTGGTCGAAAAGGCCCTGGCGGAAGGTCTGGATACGGCGGCCATCAGCAATGAGGGATTGCTTCCCGGACTGGAGGAAGTCGGCAGGCGTTTCGGCGAAAACCGCATTTTCCTGCCGCAAGTCATGCAATCCGCGGAAACCATGCAGACCGCCTTCGCTCGGCTCAAGCAGGAGATGCAGGGCGCGTCCGCCGCTTCCCTGGGACGAATTCTCATGGCCACCGTCGAAGGGGATATTCACGATATCGGCAAGAATATCGTCTGTACGTTGCTGGAAAATCACGGCTTCGAGGTTGTTGACCTGGGAAAAAACGTTGCCGCGGATCGTATTGTGGAACAGGCGGTCGAGCTCAAGGTCGATGCTGTCGGTTTGTCGGCCTTGATGACCACCACCATCGAGCAGATGCGGGTAACGGTAGACCGATTGCGGCAAGCCGGCGTTAAGGTTTTCACCATGGTCGGCGGTGCGGTCGTCACCCAGGAATATGCCGATGAAATCGGTGCGGATATGTATGCCGCCGATGCGCTGGAAGCGGTAGCCAAGGCAAAAAAACTTTTAGCGACAGGGCGTTAACCTCTTTCGAGCCACTTGCACCGAGAGATAGAGCTGTGATAACTATAAGCGGCCTTATCTCCAGTCCCGAGCAATCGTGAGGATCCCATGGTCGGCGGATACAATCATAATTTTCGATACAAGGGACGCGTATTCCATGTACAGACCGAGGATGGCGGTTCCAGGAATCCCCAGATCGTGACCCTTTTGTATGAAGGAGGCACGATCCTGGCTTCCTGCAAGACCTCCTATGCCGATTTGGTGGGAGCCGAAGATCTGCGACGGCAGGTCGAAGAGCGCATGAAGATTCAGCATAAGGAAATGCTCAGACGATTGCGGGACGGAGAGCTGGACGCCAAAGCCGGTCTTGTCGAAGCGGTAGCCCCGGCCTTGCCTTCTGATGCCCCATCCGCTGCGCACTCCGCCGAATCGGACCATATCCACCGAAATCAAAACAAGGACGTTCCCGCGGTCGATACCGTACCGCCGGAGGCAGGCTCTTTGGACGAACTGGTGTTCGACTATCTGGCCGGCAACGATCCCAGGTATAAAAAGTCGTAGTCGTTTGCCTGTCGGAGGACGGTCAGCAAATGATCTGAGCCTCGGGACGGGTTGGATTTTTCAGGAAAGGAACAGTAGTAACGATGTTGAGCGAACAAACCGTCCAGGACTTGGAACAGACCGCTCGGGAATTGCGCGTGGACATTCTCAAAATGCTGCACCGGTCCCAATCCGGACATACCGGCGGCAGCCTCTCTGCCATCGATATCATGGCCGTGCTCTTTTTCCACCATATGAAACACGATGCCGCCCGCCCGGACTGGGAAGAACGTGATCGTTTCGTGTTGTCCAAGGGGCATGCCGCACCGGCCCTTTATGCCTGTCTGGCCAAAGCCGGCTACTTCCCAAGTGAAGACCTCGCAACCCTGCGGCAGTTGGGCAGCCATCTCCAGGGCCACCCCGACATGCGCAAGACGTCGGGTGTCGAGGTCTGTACCGGATCTCTCGGACAAGGACTTTCCCAGGCTGTCGGTCTGGCCATGGCAAACAAGGTCGCCGGTCGCAAATCCCGTGTCTATGCGCTGCTGGGCGACGGCGAATTGCAGGAAGGACAGATCTGGGAAGCGATCATGAGCGCCGGGCATTACCAGCTTTCTAACCTGTGCATCGTGGTCGATTGCAACGGCCTGCAGATCGACGGGTTTACCGAGGACGTCATGAATGTCGGCCCCGTCACGGCCAAGTTCGCCGCCTTCAACATGCATGTCATCGAAGCGGACGGGCACGATATCACTTCCCTCGGACAAGCTTTCTCTGCTGCTGAAGTATCGGGGCGACCGACCGTCATTGTCGCCAGCACCGTCAAGGGCAAAGGCGTATCGATTTTTGAAAACAAGGCCAAATACCATGGCGTGGCGCCGAGCGACGAGGAATTGCAGATCGCCTTGGAGGGACTGGGCGCCCAATAAAAGGTTACCTGTCGAAAAAGCTTTTCGCCGAAGCAAAATCCCATCGTATTCATGCGGAGCATCCGGAACGGAACCGGTTGCCGGATTTTGTCCGCATGTGGTCAAACAAGAAAGCGAAATATACAAATGATTGCAACCAGAGATGCATACGGCCAGGTTTTGCTGGAGCTTGGCCGCCAGAATCCCAAAGTTGTCGCCCTGGACGCCGACCTGTCAGGCTCGACCAAGACGGCTAAGTTCGCCAAGAAATTTCCCGAGCGTTTTTTCAATGCCGGTATTGCCGAGGCCAACATGGTCGGCATGGCTGCAGGATTGGCCGCCGGGGGCATGATCCCTTTTGCCTCGACCTTCGCGGTATTCGCCGCGGGCCGGGCCTTCGAGCAGATTCGCCAGTCCCTGGCATACCCCCGTCTGAATGTCAAGGTGGTCGCTACCCATGGCGGTATCACCGTCGGTGAAGACGGTGGTTCTCATCAATCCGTCGAGGATCTGGCCATTATGCGCTCCCTGCCCAACATGACCGTTCTGTGTCCTGCCGACGGCCCTGAAACCGCTGCCGCCATTCGTGCCGCCGCCGCTTACGAAGGTCCCGTATATATCCGTCTCGGGCGCGGTAAGGTACCGGTGGTTTTCCCCGAGGATTGCACCTTCGAGATCGGTCGCGGCGTAACTCTGAAGGACGGCACTGACGTCACCCTCATCGGTACCGGGTTGATGACGGCCATGGCTCTGGAAGCCGCTGCCGAACTGGCCGCCAGGGGGATTCAGGCCAGAGTGCTGCACATGGGCAGCATCAAGCCCCTTGACGAAGAATTGGTTCTGAAAGCGGCACGGGAGACCGGAGCCATCGTTACCGCGGAAGAGCATTCGGTGATCGGTGGACTCGGCGGCGCGGTATGCGAGGTACTGGCCGAAGGTTGTCCGGTCCCCGTCGAGAGGGTCGGCATGCGTGACGTGTTCGGGCAATCCGGACCTGCCGGAAAATTGCTGGAACATTACGGTCTGACGGCGGACAAACTGGTAGAGTCGGCTGAGCGTATTCTGAAGCGCAAAATCGGTTAATCCCTTGAGTCGTTTATCAAGACAGGAAACTCCGGTGGAAAACCACGCCAACATTCTGATAGTCGATGCCGATCAGACTCTCGGGCGTTCTCTTGAGCAGATATTTAGCGGACAGGGGCATGTTGTCGAAAGGTTCGTTGCCGGCAAGGCGGCTCTCGATGCCCTGTCGAACAGGACCCCGGACCTTTTGGTTCTCGATCTGCAATTGCCGGATATCGATGGTTGGCATGTTTTTGAGCAGGTCAGCGACCTGGGCGATGTCTGTCCGGTCGTGGTCGCCACTGGCCGGGAGCTTCCGGAACATACCATAAGCACTTTTCTCAACGGTCCCGGAGACTATCTGCGCAAACCGGTATCCGCCGAGGAACTGGCGGCGGTGATGCAGCGTACGCTGGAAAACAGCCGCTTGCGCAAAGAGGTGGCCTGCCTTCGCAGTCAGAAAAGCGAACGTTATGGGCAGCCGTCGATAATCGCCCGCAGCCGGGAAATGCACCAGGTGCTGGATATGGTCGCCAAGATTGCCGGAAGCGACGCGGCCACGGTCTTCATCCAGGGAGAAAGCGGTACCGGCAAGGAACTGGTGGCCCGCGCCATCCATTACCAGAGTGCACGGGCAAGTCAGCCGTTCATGGCCATCAACTGCGCCGCGGTGCCGCCGAGCTTGCTCGAAAGCGAGTTGATGGGGCATGAAAAAGGTGCTTTCACCGACGCCAAAAATCTCAAAAAAGGCCTGTTCGAACTGGCCGATGGCGGCACTGTGTTTCTTGATGAAATAGGCGACATGGACCCGGCCATGCAGGCCAAACTGCTGCGCGTTCTGGAAGAACGCACCTTTCGCCGGGTCGGCGGCACCCGCGATATCTCCGTCGATGTGCGTATCGTTTCGGCGACCAATCGCAACCTGCGCAAGGCGATGGAAGATAAATCCTTTCGCCCCGATCTGTATTACCGCATCGGCGTCATTCCCATCCATCTGCCGCCGTTGCGGGAACGTCGTGAAGATATTTTGCCGCTTGCCGAGTTTTTCATCAGTCAGTTCAACCGGGACTTCAACAAAAACATCCGGGGGATATCCCGTATGGCGCAGAAGATTCTGCTTGAATACTCCTGGCCCGGAAATATCCGCGAGTTGCGCAACGTCATTGAACGATCCATTATTCTCGAGTGCGAAGATCAGTTGCTGGTGGAAAACCTGCCCCGGGAACTGGTAGCTCAGTCGGTCGACGATAACATCGGTCCCCTCAATTTTCAGCTCCCGCCCGAAGGGGTGAATATCGAAGACGTCGAGCGCGAACTCATCCGCCAGGCCCTCGAAATGGCCAGCGGCAACCAGACCCACGCAGCCAGGCTGCTGCACCTTGGCATCGATGCGTTTCGTTACCGCATGAAGAAGTTCGGGTTTGTGTGAATGTCCGCGACCGCTGACGGGTAATAAGGAATGAGTGATAAGTGATTGATGATTGGTAAAACGGCGCTGGATATCCAGCGCCGTTTTTTTTGATTCTCATGTGGTATCCGAGAGTTGGAACGCAGTCCGCAGCATGCAAGGTTGTGTTGGTATCGTTCCTGCGGCATCGCAAGGGGGAAATTGCAGGCAGGCAAAAAGCCTTTACCCATCACGAATCACCAGTCACCAATCACTGGCCTTACGCTTTTCGCGTACCTCGGGCTTCGGGCCTCGGGCCTCGGGCCTTTAACCTTTGACCTCCCTCTCACCCAACGCTTCGGCGATGGTGCGGCAAAAGGCCGGCAGATCGCCGGGCATGCGCGAGGTGATGATATTGCCGTCGCGCACCACTTCCTTGTCGACATAACGTGCCCCCGCATGGGCCAGATCATCACGAATGGCGAAAAAACAGGTCGCCGTGCGGCCTTTGACGATCTGGGCGGAGGCCAGCATCCAGGCTCCGTGGCAGATGGCGGCCACGATTTTCCCGGCCTGATGGGCTTGTGCCACCAGATCGACCATGGCATCAAAACGCCGCATGCGGTCGGGAGCGTAACCGCCCGGAACGATCATGGCATCGAACTGGTCCCCTTTTACCTCGGTCATGGAACTGTCGGCGGTTACCGGGTAGCCGTGTTTGGATTTGTACTCCTGCTTATGGGGACCGACCACCGTGACCTCGGCTCCCGCTTCGCGAAACCGAAGCACCGGATACCAAAGCTCAAGGTCCTCATACATATCTTCCACCAGTACGGCAATGCGTTTGTTTTTCATTGACATGGCGGGTCCTCCTCCTTCTTGCCGTACATCATGGCAGCTTCAGGGTCATGCCGTCATGGGCGATATCCGCCTTGACGCGCAACTTGCGTGCCCGATGCTGCAACTGATGTACGATGCGGGATTCATTTTCGATGATTTCTTCGCCGCAGTGACTGGCCAACATGCACGGAACCCTCTGCTCCGCACACCACTGAAGCTGGGTGAACAAGGATGCATGTCCATATAGCATACCATCTTCGAAACGAAGCAGGGATCGATGTACGGATGCCCCGTCGGCGATGAAGAGTTCCACGCCACGCAATACCCGGTCCCGATCGGGGATGCGTGCCACATCCGGGCAGTAAAAGACGGTGCTGCGGCCGGCCTGAATGCGGTAGCCGACCGCCGGGGCTCGGGGGGAGTGCTGCAGCACAAAGGCCTGCAAGCGGATACCGGCAATGAAAAAGGGCTGCTGGGGGGTGACGAGCACCCGCCAGAGCAAGGGAAATCGACAGATTTTTTCCCAGGTGGCGGCATGAGCATAGACCGGGCAGGGAGCCCCCCGGACCAGACCTCCGACATGATCGTCGTGGGCGTGGGTCAGCAGCAGCGCCACGGGGTCGATAAAGGGCAGACGGCCAAGCCAGTTGCTGCCGCAGTCGATGAGCAGGCGTCGTCCGCCGTAGGCTACCTCCAGCATACTCTGGCGTGAATGCCGGGGATTGCCGTACGGGGTGGAACTGAGGGTGCCGTGAAAGGTCAGCTTCATGGTTTGTACCGCTCCGTGTATGATTCGACCGCTACCTTACGGGCGGTATTACGGGAACTCATGTAGCGGATTTTTCCGAATACGGGTCGCTGAGGTCCCCAGGCCCGATCGAAACGTCCCAGAACCCAGCCGATGCCGTTGTAGGAATTGGGATCGCATCCGTCAAGCGCAAACCGATCGTTGAGTTCGATCATGGCGGCAAGGCCTGCTGCGGCGTGGTGCTCCACTGCAGGATCTTTTTGCCCCACAACATACGCAGATAATTGTGCAGGCGGCCCTCCCGTACCAGCTGCATCTGCGCCGCATTCCATAACGGATCGTGGGTCCGGCCCATCTCGAGCTCTTCCAGGCTGTAAAGGTAAGGGCGGGGATCGGCGGCATGTATTTTCAGAGTGTCTTGTGCCCAGTCGGGAAGGCTTTCGAAGCGGTCGTAGTCGTCGCGTCTGAAGCAGAACAGGTAGCCGAGTTCGCGCCAGGTGATGACCTGGTCGAGGAATGCTTCCGCATCGGAGCTCAGCCCCCACCAGCCGCTGCGTTTTCCACGTGCCTCCGGGGAAAGGTCGGAGGGGTGCCAGCCCTCCTGGTCGAGCAGGCGCTGGACGATTTCGTGGCTCGATATGTGCCCCCAGCGCAGATAGGGGGAAAGGCCGCTGGTGATGTCCTTTTGCGGCTCGTTGCGGCATTCTTCATAATAGGCAAGGTGTTTGCGCAGGAACATCTCCAAAGTTTTGCGGGCGGCTGACGTGCCTCCAGTGACGTCAACCGGCCCGGTGTCCTGGCCGATAGGCAGGGTCGTCAGTCGCTTCCGTTTTCCGGCCAGAATAGCATCATCGGCCGGCGGCCATTTTTTCATAATCCCCGATTTTAAGGTTGGGGGCGGCGGCAATGAAATTTCGGCCAGAGGGTCGGGCAGCGGCATATGCAGCAGGTGGGGAAGCAGATGTCGCTGCAGATAGCGCCGCAGACTGTAGGCCGTGGAGAAGTCGCGATCGGCGGCTTTGAAAGGTAAAAAGCCGTTGCTGTCGACCTGTTCCAGTTTTACCGCCAGACGGGCGGCCAGCCGTTTGGTTTCTTTCCGCGATTCCCGTAGCGGGTGGAGGTCGCAAACCACCATGCAGGCTTCCGTGGCCAGTGTTGCCATCAGGTCCGCGATCTGCCCGGGCTTGGATTCGACAAAGGGGTAATAGCCGGCCGGTCGGTCGTTCAGAAGACGGGCGTTGTCGGCCATGCCGTCCAGGGCGAAATGGTGATGACGCAGGTTGGCATGGGGACGGTCGCAGGGCAGGGTCTCGGCGATCAGCAGCGGCTGCTGTCTTTCCGTCGCCAGGTCCACGGCGCGCTGCAGGCCGAAATTCCAACCGGTACGGCGCGCGGCGTTCATCCAGTAGAGAATATACCGGCCGTCGGGGCTAACGGGTTTGGCATTGCAGATGTCGATGCGGATGTCGGGAACCGGCATGGTAAACCTCCGGGAAATAAAGCCAGGTTCAAGGCCAAAGGCCCGAGGCCCAAGGTTAAACAATTGTTTGCAAACCAGGCGATGAGGTACCGGATATAGTAGCAAAGTGTCAAAGGCGGAAATGATGCTTGACACCGGGATATGCCCGAGACAGGCTTTCCTCGGGCCTCGGGCCTCGGGCCTCGGGCCTCGGGCCTCGGGCCTCGGGCCTCGGGCCTCGGGCCTCGGGCCTCGGGCCTCGGGCCTCGGGCCTCGGGC
>JASKKK010000015.1 GCA_030154185.1 Desulfuromonadales bacterium | reverse complement strand
GCGGCGTACCGATGTACGCCTCCGCGCAACCCCTTGATTTCCTTGCAACAACGAAAAATTGCTCGTTTCCCATATGAAAACTACGCTGTATCCATCCGGGGTTTCCGGACGGACACAAGCTAGTTTTCATCAAGACCCCGTTCGCAATTCATGCACAACGCCCGGGGAGCACAACTGCCGGGATACTACAATCCATCCAAAAGGAAATGACCATGCCTCAACCGACTTTTTCTACAGCCGTCGATCGGCTTATCCGTATCGTTGAAATACTGCGTTCCCCCGGAGGATGCCCCTGGGACGCCGAGCAAACACCGAAAAGCCTCAAGCCATACATCATCGAGGAGGCCTACGAAGTTATCGAGGCCATCGATCTCGGCAATGCGGAAGCCATTCGTGAAGAACTCGGCGATCTTCTGCTGCAGGTCATCCTGCAGGCCCGAATTTTTCAGGAAAGAAATTTATTTAACATCGAAGACGTGGCCAACGGCATTGCAAACAAACTAGAGCGAAGGCATCCGCACGTCTTCGGGGCATCAAAAGCCACAAAAATTTCCGAAATACAACGCCAGTGGGAAAACATCAAAAAACGGGAAAAACAACAACAGGGAACCACTCCGTCCACCCTCGGCACCCTGCCGACACACCTGCCGGCTCTGATGAAAGCCAAAAAATTGACAGAACGCGCCAGCCGCGCTGGTTTCGATTGGCCGGATGTGGACGGAGCCATGGCCAAGGTTCATGAAGAACTATCCGAATGCGAAGAAGCTTTCAGGGGAAAAAATTCTCAGAGAATGGAAGATGAGCTGGGAGATCTGCTTTTCGCCGTCGTCAATCTTGGGCGTTTTCTCGATATCGATGCTGAAAACGCCTTAGGCAGAACGATCCGCCGTTTCATAGGGCGATTCGAGCATGTGGAAAAATCCCTGAAAAACCGTTCGCGGGACATGGTCGACACCCCGTTGGAAGAGCTGCTCGATCTTTGGGAGCAAGCAAAAAAGCACGAACGAAACATTCCATGAATTGTAACAGAGCTCACGACCTAGGCCACAGGCCTTTACGATTTCACCCGCTGCGTCTTCTTATTCCCAAAAAAGATCGCATCTTCAAGGCCCTTTGCGTTTTTTCCACAAAACCAGTGGACAACCAGTGGATAAACCTGTGAAAACCCCACAGCAGCCCGTATCGATCATAGCCTCCAACAAACTGCCCATTTTATGAACACCAAAACAATAACCTTTATTTTCGGGCACTTACCTAATTTTTTCGAAAAAACCTTCGCTATATGGAAGAATAAACAACGCCATGTTCTACCTGAGCCAGAATGAAATATAAATTCGATTTGCAGATAAGGAAGGACCAGAAATCGGAGGATCAAAAATTGACCAGAGGACTACTATAATAGGAATCGTTAAGATTTTTGTTACGCATTACCCTATGATCGCTAGCGCAACATCGCGGGTAAAGACGCCGACCTGCCTTTAAAAAGGGCGATAAAAATGACGCAACCCTCTTCAATATTCTGAAGAGGGTTGCGATGAGAACTGGCGGCCCCGACAGGATTCGAACCTGTGGCCTATCGCTTAGGAGGCGACCGCTCTATCCAACTGAGCTACGGGGCCCGCAAAGGGGTAACTTTATACACTACCAACAATTTATCTGGCAAGGATTTTTTAAAAAAAATGACAAGTGCCGCCTTTGCAAAAACTTGCAGAACAATTGCCTACAAGGCCTGCTGCATCTTTGAATGAAGGCACACATCCGATATGCCGATATCCAGGAAAAACCGCAAAACCGTCGAACGACCTTTTGCGGCGTCATCAAAACTTGAGCAGACTGAAGACCTTGTTCGTCGGCAATCGCTGCCGGCCGTTGAGAAATTCCAGTTCGGCAAGAAAGGCGCATTCGACAATCTCGGCTCCACACTCCTTTACCAACTCGACAACCGCCGCCACCGTCCCCCCGGTAGCCAGAAGATCGTCTGCCACCACCACGCGATCACCATGCGCAAAGGCATCCTCGTGAATCTCGAGAGTATCCGTTCCATATTCGAGTTCATAGGTCTTCTGGATGGTCTTGTAGGGCAGTTTACCCGGCTTGCGGACCAACGTGATGCCGGTTCCAAGTTTATAGGCCAAAGCAGCCCCGAGTATAAACCCGCGCGCCTCGACTCCGACAACCTGATCGACCTTCTGTCCGATATAGCGATGTGCAATCAAGTCGATCATGCGATGAAAACTTTTCGCATCGGCCAGCAAAGTTGTTATATCTTTAAAAACAATGCCTTTTTTAGGAAAATCCGGGATATCCCGAATCACGCTCCGTAAATCCTCCACTTCCAGATTCCTTTCAGTCATAAAACATCTTTCAATCGGTGGTGTCTATGCGGAAACTCCGGATGGACACAACATTATTTTCCTATGGGAAACGGGCAATTTTCCATTGCAGAAAAGAGCCGTTTCCCGAAGTAATGGTTGGCCGACATATTTCAGGATCGCTTATTCATTTCGCTTTCCATAAAAGCCACGCTTTCACTCTCCCGCTCTTCCATGATATTTCTGAGTTTTTGAAGACTCTTGGCTTCAATCTGGCGAATGCGTTCCCTCGTCACACCAAATCGTTTGCCGATGGTGTCGAGAGTCTGCGGTTCCTGGTCGTTCAAACCGAAACGCAGCATAAGGATCTCTTGCTCACTTTCGCTCAGCGTGGCAAACCAGTTGCAAACATGCGTATACTTATCAATATCGTCCACAAACGTGGAGGGGTTATCCGCATTGCTATCCTCGATGGTATCGATAAGGCTGTAATCGCGGTTTTCGCCCATGGGATGTTCAATGGAATACGTTTTTTTCACAAGCACCATGAGCCTGCGGATATAAGCCGGTTCCACTCCCATGTATTCGGCAATTTCCTCGACCTTTGGCTCCCGGTTGTATTGATGAATCAATTCTCGGCTGATTTTTATGAACTTATTGATATCATCGGAAACATGCACCGGCAGGCGAATGGTGCGGCTCTGGTTCACCAGAGCCCGTTCGATCGACTGACGGATCCACCATGTGGCATAAGTCGAAAACCGGCACTCCTTGCTCAATTTGAAACGCTCCACGGCCTTGATAAGTCCCATGTTGCCCTCTTCGATCAGGTCGAGAAAGGGTAAGCCGCGATTCATGTAACGCTTGGCAATCTTAACCACCAGACGCAAGTTCGATTCGATCATTCGATCACGGGCGGCCATGTCACCCTCAGATATCCGCCTGGCGAGCATGCGCTCTTCTTCGGCGGTGAGGAGCTTGGTTTTCTGAATCTCCTTGAGATAAAGCTTTATGGCATCATCGGACGGACCGTCGTCCTTTTTGTTCTTGTCGGCTTCGGCTTCAGCTTCATCTTCATCGGTATCTTCGCTCTCCTCATTCTCCTCCACGTCATCCAGCATGTCCATATCGTCCATGTCGCTCTTTTTTCCGGACGTCACCTCGACCTCGACCTCTTCTTCGACGGACTCCTGCGCGGACCGATATCCTTTACGACGTTTCCCCATAGAATCTACATCCTCCATTTTTTCCGAGAAAAAACGTTTCCAAACGGGATTACGACCGGTTGAAACGTTACAGGGTCTGAAAATCAGGGAAGATAACGAACGGGATCGATGGCATCCTTCCCTCGCCTGATTTCAAAATGCAGACGGGCTCCCTTGTAACCTGGCGGGGAACCGCCCAAAGCAATGCGCTCCCCCTTGCTGACATATACACCGGTATCGACAAGGTTTTTCTGATTGAAGCCATACACGGTGAAATAGTCATTCGCATGTTTCAGAATAATCAGATTACCGTATCCTTTGATTCCGTTGCCACTGTATGTCACGCGACCGGCCGCGGCAGCCACAATTTTCTGTCCCTGCCTTACCTCTATTTCGACGCCCTTGCGGCCGCCGTAGCCCTGTTGTCCAAAAGACTTAACAAGTTTACCACGAACCGGCCAGATAAAATGTATACCGGACGTTTTCAGCACATTATTTTTTTTTGCGGAGGAAACTTTTGCGGCGGAAGGAACCGGTGATGCCGGTTTGCGCGTCTTTGAACGATTGGCAGTGGAAGGAGAACGGGCTGATGTATTTTTTGACTCGGCAACGCGGTCGCGACGCGAAGTCGCGACCGTCGGCGGCACATATTTGGCCCCCCGCGCGCCGGGAATAAAGAGCCGCTTGCCGGCCTTGAGTCGAGAGGGATCTCGAATGCCGTTGATCCGGGCCAGGTAATCCGCATCGAGTTTATATGTCTGCCCGATACGATAGAGAGTCTGGCCCGGCTGCACTGTATGATAAATACCTCTGGGAGGACTGCAACCGGAAAGGCAGCTCCAAATGACCAGAGCGCACCCCACTCCCGCGACATGTCCCACGACAGGAGATGCCCCAAGAAAGCGAATACGATTCAGTAACCAGAACCAAGGCATTGCAAATATCCGCAGCAGCCGATCAGGCAAAGTGCGACACAAAGACGAAACCGCCGATACCAAGTACCATAATGGCAAAAGTAAGATAATTGAAGTATTTTTCGATAAACAGCCTGACCGTCTGGCCAAAACAATAAACCAGGCCGGCAAGCAGAAAAAAACGTAAACTGCGACTCAATAAGGATGCCAGCATGAACATGCCGAAATGGATATGAAATACGCCGGCGCCGATGGTGATGACCTTGTAAGGGATGGGTGTAAAGCCGGCGGTAAACACCACCCAGAAGTCGTATTTTTCAAACAGCTGTTGTACATGAATGAATCCCTGTTCGTTGAACAGGGGTACGTAGGTATAAAAAAAGTTTCCGAGTACGTCCCAGAAGCCCAGACCAATGGCATACCCCAACGCACCCCCGAAAACGGAACCGAGGGAAGCCATAAAGGCAAAACGATAGGCCTTGCAAGGCAGGCCCAGGGCAAGAGCCATCAGCAACACGTCGGGAGGAATGGGGAAAAAGGAGGATTCGGCAAAAGCGAGCAGAAAAAGCGCCGGCATCCCATACGGAGTATCGGCCCAACCAAGCACCCAGTCATACAGGCGGCGCAAAAACTTCATCGTTCAGTTCTCCTCCGGATGCCAGCCGTATTTTCCGACCAAAGGAACAAAACGACAATCGAGGAGGTCTTCCTCGGAAAACTTGTCGAGCCCGGTACGTACCACCCGTTTAAGAATCTGACTGCCTCGACTGCCGACAGGAATAACGAGTCGGCCACCGACCGAAAGCTGCTCCAGGTAATGATGAGGAATCTCCGGGCTGCCGGCGGTGACGATAATGCCCTCAAAAGGCGCTTCCTCCTCCCAGCCGTAGGTGCCGTCGGTGAGCTTGATATTAACGTTTCTGCACCCTACCGAATCAAGAATCCGACGCGCACGACGAGCAAGCCCCGACAACCTTTCCACCGTATAGACCCTGGAAACGATCTGACTCAGAATCGCGGCCTGATAACCTGAACCGGTACCGATTTCAAGGACCTTCTCTCCGCCCTTTAAACACAGAGCCTCGGTCATGAAAGCGACCATGAAAGGTTGGGAAATGGTTTGTTTTTCTCCGATCGGCAGAGGAAAATCACCATAAGCCTGCGACCAGAGGGCCTCCTCGACAAAAAGATGCCGCGGCACCCGCATCATGGCATCGATAACAAGAGGATCATGCACCCCCCGCCGAATCACCTGCTGCTCAACCATCAATCTCCGGGCTATTGAATAATCCATATCAGTGGTTTCCCTGCCCCCGTGAAGGCTGTGTTGTCACCTGTTCGCACCTGTCTTAAACATACATCCCCGACGCTGAGGGGCAAGTTTCGAAAAATGTTCTCCGTTCTTGCTCAGCCAACAGGGTAATCCGCATTCCATAGAGACAGGCATTCAAAGGATTGGAAATTGGTCAAGTCGAGATGCAGCGGCGTTACGGAAATGAAACCTTCATGCAATGCATGACAGTCGGTGCCGTCAAGATATTCGAAATCGCACTCCCCGCCGCCGAGCCAGTAATACTTACGACCCCGCGGGTCGAGCTTTTCCACCACCATATCGGCGTAACGTCTGCGCCCCTGACGTGTAAGACGCATACCGCGAATGCGTCCGGAGGGAACGTTGACATTGAGAAAAGTATCGACAGGCAGGCCATCCTGCAAGGTTTTTCTGGCCAGAAACAATGCGGCACCACCTGCATTGCTATATTCAGAAGCAGTGTACGTTTCCCCTCCCAAAGACACCGCCAGGGCCGGGACGCCCATCAAAGTCGCCTCCATGGCGGCGGAAACCGTGCCGGAATAGGTTATATCGTCACCGAGGTTTGCACCGCGGTTAATCCCTGCTACGACAAGATCGGGAGTCGCAGGGAGCAAGCCGTGTATGCCAAGGTTGACGCAATCGGTCGGTGTGCCGTCCACGGCAAAAACCCCAGGCGTCAATTCATCGGCTCGTAACGGCGCATGAAGGGTAAGAGCGTGGCCGATGGCGCTGCGGTCCCGGTCGGGAGCGACGATCACGACCTGCCCCAAAGGCGCCAGTGATTCGGCCAGCGCTGCGACACCGGGGGCATGGATTCCGTCGTCATTGGTTACCAGGATCAGCAATAAATGCCTCGCAGAAAGGTTTGATCAATCAGGAAAGGTATTGATATTGGCAAAAAGGGCCTTTTATTCACGTTTCGAGAGTGGCCCGCAAATGCAGTAAATCGCGACGGATTTCCTGCAATATTTTCACGGCCTCCTCCGCATTGACGGAGGAGGCCGCATTTTCTACACCGTCGCGCTTTGCCAGCAACTTTTTGGCACCGGCAATCGTGTACCCCTGACGGTAAAGGATATCTTTGAGGCTCAATACGAGTTCGATATCCTCCCGCCTGTAGAGTCGCTGTTTTCCCTGACTCTTGACGGGACGGATATTACGGAACTCGGACTCCCAGTAACGCAGCACATGCGGCTTGACCCCTGTGAGTCGTGCCACCTCGCCAATTTTGAAATAGAGCTTGTCAGGAATGGAAACCTGCATATCGAGCCCTGGACGGGGAAAGATCAATCCTGCCCGTTTATCGCTGACTTGAGTACCTGACTCGGCTTGAAGGTCAGAATATTGCGGGAGCTTATCTCGATCTCTTCGCCGGTCTGCGGATTGCGTCCGCGCCGGGTAGCCTTCTGCTTGACGACAAAATTGCCGAATCCGGCAAGTTTGATCTTTTCCCCATTTTCCAGGGTGTTCTTCATAAGATCAAAAACCATCTCGACAATGTCCGAAGATTCCTTTTTGGAAAACCCTGTCTTCAGGTAAACCTTCTCCACCAGATCAGCCTTGGTCATGGCCACGTCCCCCTTTTGAAGCACAGATACTTGAATTCACGAGTTTTTTTATATCACAGGGACTTACCCTAAGCAACCGATTTTTGTGCCCGACAAAGCCGACCGCAAACCGGCCTTATCGACAAGTCCGCCCTTGCCCCGGCCTTGCCATCGTGTGCAAAAGCATACCCACAGGGTAAGGCGTTCTCATAACCTCAATCCCAGGCCGACCAACGGTACGCTAGCGTATTTCGGCACCAAGCCGGGATACGAGGGTTTTGACGATTTTATCGTGCGCTTTCTGGATTTCTTCATCCTTGAGAGTCCGATCGTCGCTGCGATAGCGCACCCTGATGGCCAGGCTTTTCTTTCCTTCGGGAACGCCTTTGCCCCGATAGACATCGAACAGGATAAAATCCTCTACCAGCTTGCCGCAGGACTTGTTCAAGACTTCATGCACATCACTGAACGGCACGTCTTCATCGATCAGAAAAGCGCTGTCCCTGGAGACCTGAGGAAAACGGGACAAAGACTTGAAAGCGTATGGTCCGCCGGCGGCTTCGAGCAGTTGATCAAAGTCGAGGTCGAGCAGATAGACGGGTTGATCGATCTCGTAATTGCCGAGAACGCGAGGATGAACCTCTCCAAGGGTTCCGAGTACGCCTTGCTTTTTTTTCAGAGTACAGGATTTGCCCGGATGCAGGAAAGGTTCGCCGACACTCCCATCCCAGACCACTTTCTCTACGTTGAACAGCTCCAGAATCTCTTCGGCAATGCCCTTGAGATCATAAAAGTCGACTTTTTCGTCATTGTTTCCCCAGCCCTCGGGTGCCCTGCGACCGCACATAACGGCACAAAGCCGCCATTTTTCCATTGGAAGAACATCTTCCCGCTGCGGCAGAAAAACGGGACGCAGCTCGAACAGCCGCAGGTCCTGATTCTGATAGGCGAGATTACGCGCAACCGTCTCGAGCAGGCTGGGCACCAGGCTGGTACGCATCACGGACTGATCCTCGGTAAGAGGGTTGAGTATGTTTACCGGCTGGCGACGGGGATCATCGGCTTCCAACCCGATACGATCCCAAACACCGGGAGCGACGAAGGAATAGTTGACAATCTCCCGGAATCCGGCAGCCACCGCCGCATTGCTCAGGCGAGTCACTTCCTTGAGATGCCGGGGCGGAAGATGGCAGATCATGCGGCCGGCGGGCATCGTAACGGGTATGTTGTCATAGCCGTTGAGCCGCGCCACCTCCTCGATCAAATCTATCTCCCGCTCAAGATCCGGGCGATACGAGGGGATACTGGCCACAAGAAGCTCTTCATCGTTCTCATCCGCAGGATGAGCTTCGATACCTATGGAACCCAGGTGAGCATGAACATCTTCCATTTTCAGATCGAGTCCCAGAATTTGGTTGACCCGCCGGATACCGATCACAATCTTGCGTTCGGCAACCGGTCGCGGATAGGCATCGATCATTCCGCGGCAGACAGCGCCGCCGGCGACCTGCTCGATAAGTGCAGCCGCCTTGTTCAACGCCAGAGGAACCATGGCGACATCGGCACCGCGTTCGAAACGATGCGAAGCTTCGCTACGCAAGTTCAACCGTTTGCTGGTTCGTCGAATGGTTAGAGGATCGAAGTAGGCGCTTTCCAGCAAGATATCGACGGTTTCCGGAACAACTTCCGAATTCTCGCCCCCCATGATGCCGGCCAGAGCCACCGGGCCTTGCCCGTCACAGATCACCAAATCGCTCTTGTTGAGAGAACGCGGTGCGCTGTCGAGAGTTTTAAAAACCTCGTCGCCGGCAACCTTTTTTACGACAATGCGGCCTTCGCACAAACGCTGAAAATCGAAAGCGTGCAAGGGATGCCCCAGTTCCATGAGAATGAGGTTGGTGACATCGACGACATTGTTTACTGAGCGCTGTCCGATCGATTCGAGTTTGCGCACCAACCATTCGGGAGACGGGCCGACCTTGACTCCGCGAATCAGACGCGCCGCATAACGGGGGCAGGCCTCGGGAGCCTCAATGGTCACGGAGGCAAGCTCGGCAACATTGTCGCCCTTTTCGATCAGGTTTGGCTGATGGATGTTCAAGGGACGGCCGACCATGGCAGCCACCTCTCTGGCCACCCCCAGCACGCTGAGGCAATCCGGGCGATTGGGCGTCAGACCGAGCTCGTAACGCACATCCTTGAGCCCCAGAGCATCAAAAACCGCCCCCCCCAGAGGACAATCCTCCCCCAGGATCATGATACCGTCGGAGTTTTCGGCAAGTCCGAGTTCCTTTTCGGAACAAAGCATACCAAACGATTCCATGCCGCGGATTTTGGATTTTTTTATTTTGAAATCGCCCGGCAGTACGGTTCCAACCGTGGCCAGAGCGACCTTGTCTCCGGTTTTGTGATTTTTGGCACCACATACAACCTGAACGGTTTCCCGCCCGTTGTCCACCTGACATACGGTCAACTTATCGGCATTCGGATGCTTATCGACGGATATCAGTCTGGCGACCACCACGCTGTCGAGCCCGGCGCCGATCCACTCCATGTTATCAACTTCGAGGCCGGCCATGGTCAAACGATGCCCCAACTCCTCCGGAGTCATTTCAAAATCGACAAATTCTTTCAACCAATTATAGGTAACGATCATAACGGCGATCCTCTGAATATTTTATGAGCACAGAAAACGTCTGGCAGATTAGAACTGGCGCAAAAAGCGGACATCGTTTTCAAAAAACAGCCGCAAATCATGAACGCCGTACTTCAGCATGGCAATACGTTCCACGCCCATACCGAAGGCAAAGCCGCTATATACATCCGAATCATACCCGACCGCCTTGAATACCTCGGGATCGATCATGCCGCTGCCAAGGATTTCCAACCAACCGGAATTCTTGCAGACCCTGCAACCCTGGCCTTTACACATGACGCATTGAATATCGACCTCGGCACTCGGTTCGGTAAAAGGAAAGAAAGAAGGCCGGAAACGCACCTCGAGCCCCTTGCCGAAGACCTGCGACAGAAAAGTCGTGAGAATTCCCTTAAGATCCCCGAAAGTGATATTCCTGTCGACCAGAAATCCCTCTACCTGATGAAACATCGGGGTATGGGTCAAATCCGAATCCCGGCGATAAACGGTACCGGGAGCGATGACCCTGACCGGAGGGGCATGCTTCAACATGGTACGAATCTGCACAGGAGAGGTATGGGTTCGCAACACCACGTCATCATTGATGTAAAAGGTGTCCTGCATATCCCTCGCAGGATGATCCTTGGGCATATTGAGCGCTTCGAAATTATAAAAATCCTGTTCGATCTCCGGACCTTCCGCCACGGCAAACCCCAAGGCGGAGAAAATATCGGTGATCTCTTCGATAATCAAAGTCACAGGATGTTTGCTGCCGCTCGCCAGGCGACGACCGGGCAGCGTAACATCGACACGTTCTTCGGCGAGACGCTTTTGCATTTCCAACTCGCCGACATGGCGGGAACGTTCCACGAACAGGTCTTCAAGCTCGCTTTTAACCTGATTGGCCAGGGCACCGATAACCGGCCGATCTTCGGGAGACAGCTTTCCCATCCCCTTCATAATAGCGGTCAACTCCCCTTTTTTACCAAGAAAACGGACCCTGACTTCCTGCAGGGCATCTGCGGAATCGGCCGCTTCAAGTGCTTTGCGACCCTGGTCCAGCATAGCAACTAGTTTTTCTCTCATATTCCGTTCCGTTCATCCCGAATGAAACAAAAGAAAGCGATCCGTCCGATTGTCCGCACCGCATAAAAAAAAAGAGATGAGGCCCGGCCTCATCTCTTTTTTCTCATCTCCGTTAACTCACTGAAGCTGGGCTTTGGATTTTTCAGCAATGGCGCTGAAACCAGCCGGATCCGTTACAGCAAGTTCCGCCAGGATCTTGCGATCCAGGGCGATTTCGGCCTTTTTAAGGCCATGAACCATCCGGCTGTAGGACAGGCCGTTTTCCCGCGCCGCAGCATTGATGCGGGCAATCCACAATGCCCGGAAATCACGCTTTTTGACGCGGCGATCCCTGAATGCATAGTTTTGCGCGCGATCCACAGCTTCGGTGGCACTGCGAAACAACTTGCCACGTGCGCCGCGATAGCCTTTTGCCAGCTTTAAGATTTTGTTACGACGACGTCTCGCTTTGAATCCTCGTTTTACTCTGGGCATGTAACTACTCCTTGTGGTGGTAATGAGCGGATTATCCCGCTGCCGGATCTGAAGGGGGAGACATGTCCCCTCAGTTCACGGTCTTAAACATGGCCCACCGTCTCGCCCTTAAAGGTAGGGGATAAGACGGCTGATATTCTTCTCGTCGGCCTTGGCGACAAGCGTACCCTGACGCAGGTCGCGTTTGCGCTTGGTCGACTTTTTGGTCAGAATATGGCTGGTGAAAGCTTTACTCCTGCGGATCCTGCCGCTGCCGGTTTTACGGAAACGCTTGGCGGCACCGCGGTTGGTTTTGATCTTTGGCATGGAAACGTTCTCCTTGATGTCTTGGCGCGACAAGCGACCCCAGACAGGGCTTGGTCGATTTTCGCGATATCAGCCGGACATTGAACGACCGGTCTTTCAGCTATTTTTTCTTTGGCGCGATTACCATAGTCATGAAACGTCCGGCCATTCGTGGAGCCATCTCCACCTGGCCGGCATCGCCGACCTCCTCGGCAACGCGTTTCATCAATTCGAAACCGAATTCAGGGTGGGTAACCTCCCGACCGCGAAACATGACGGTCACCTTTACCTTATTGCCACCCTCGAGGAACCGCAGCGCGTTCTTGAGCTTGACCTGAAAGTCGTGCTCCTCCGTCTTCGGCCGCATCTTGACTTCTTTGATATCGACACGCGCGGACTTCTTCTTAGCCTCCGCAGCTCGTTTGCTCGCCTGGTATTTGTACTTCCCGTAATCCATGATTCGGCATACGGGCGGCGTTGAGTTGGGAGAAACCTCGACGAGATCCAGGCCCCTATCTCCGGCGGCCTGCAAAGCTTCATTGACGCTCATGACCCCGAGCATCTCTCCTTCGTTGTCGACGACGCGGACTTCCTTTGCTCGAATGGCGCGATTGACGCGCGCTTCTTCCTTAGCTATGGTAGCACCTCCTAACGATACTGATCACACTCTTCCTGAACATACCGTACAAAGTCTTCAGGACTCATGGGTTCCAGGTTTTTACCGGTGCGGAAACGGGGAGCCACGGTTGCATCCGCCATCTCCTTGTCCCCCACCACCAGCATATACGGAATTTTTTCCACCTGGGCCTCTCTGATCTTGAAGCCGAGCTTCTCGTTCCGAAGATCGCTTTGAACACGAACCCCGGCGGCTCGCAATGTGTCGGTAACGCTTTTCGCGTATTCGGCCTGATGATCCGTTACATTGATCACGACGGCCTGAACCGGCGAAAGCCACAACGGAAAGTTGCCGGCGTAATGCTCAATCAGAACGCCTATGAAACGTTCGATGGCACCGAGTATGACCCGATGCAGCATAACCGGCCGATGTTTTTCACCATCTTTGCCGACATAAGTGAGATCGAAACGCTCAGGCAGGGTAAAATCGCACTGGATTGTAGCACACTGCCATCTTCTGTCAAGGGCGTCCTTGAGCTTGATATCGATCTTCGGCCCGTAAAAAGCGCCGTCGCCTTCATTGATGTCGTGCGGCAGTTCCAGATCCTTCAGCGCGTTCATCAAGGCGCGGGTGGCACGTTCCCAATCTTCGTCGCTCCCGATCGACTTTTCGGGCCTGGTGGATATTTCGACCTCGTATTCGAACCCGAAAATCCCCATCACGTCCCGCACAAACTCCAGGACTCGCTTGATTTCCATGTCGAGCTGCTCGGGGGTACAGAGAATGTGTGCATCGTCCTGAGTGAAGCCGCGCACGCGAAGGAGACCGTGCAACACGCCCGATTTTTCGTGCCGATGCACAGTGCCCAGTTCGAAATAACGGATCGGAAGATCGCGATAGGAACGCTGCCGGGACTTGTAGATAAGCATATGGGCCAGGCAGTTCATGGGCTTGAGACCGTACCCCTGCCCGTCGACATCGGTGAAATACATGTTTTCCCGATAGTTGTCGAAATGCCCGGAGGTTTTCCACAGATCCGTGCGGAGAATCTGCGGTCCCATGACGATATCGTACCCGCGACGCAGATGCTCCCGTCGCTCGAAATCTTCCAGCAGAGTGCGCAGCAGAGCCCCCTTGGGATGCCAGATCACCAACCCCGCCCCGGCTTCTTCGCTGAAGGAAAACAGATCCAACTCCCGACCGATGCGGCGATGATCCCTCTTACGTGCCTCTTCGAGTTTGTTGAGATAAGAGCGGAGCGCCTTTTTATCGGGAAAGGCGGTGGCATAGATGCGCTGCAACATCGCGTTCTTTTCACTGCCCCGCCAGTAGGCGCCGGCAACGCTGGTCAGCTTGAAAGCCTTGATGAAACCGGTGGAAGGCAGGTGCGGGCCGCGACAAAGATCGACAAAATCGCCTTGGCGATAGAGGGATACGGTCGATTCGCCCAGATCTTCGATGAGCTCGACTTTGTAATCCTCGCCAAGCTGCCTGAACAGTTCGATGGCACTGTCCCGGGTAACCTCTTCACGCCGGACGGGCAGATTGGCCTTGGCCAGCTCCTGCATCCGCTTTTCGATCTTTTCGAAATCGTCCGGCGAAAAGGTGTGATCCTCGCAGTAGAAGTCGTAGTAAAATCCGCTTTCGATAGCGGGACCTATGGTAACCTGAACCTTGTCGCCGTAAATATCCTTAACCGCGTGCGCCATGAGATGCGCGGTGGTGTGACGGTAGATTTCCAATCCCTCGGGGGATTTCAAAGTAATGATTTCGAGTCGGCCGCTTTCGGTGATGGGAGTGGACAAATCGACGGTATGATCGTTGAACCGTGCAGCCACAGCCTGGCGGGCCAGACCAGCACCAATGCTGGCCGCCACATCACCAGGAGTGGTCGCCTCAGAAAATTCCTTGATAGAACCGTCTGGCAACTCGATCTGAATCATGACCACTCACTTTCTCCGCGAACAAAAAGAGGCATCCGAAGATGCCTCGACGATACGCGCGGTGTTTGTAGAATATGGTAGGCACGGGCGGGATTGAACCGCCGACCCCTACCGTGTCAAGGTAGTGCTCTCCCACTGAGCTACGTGCCTACAAATCAGCGACGGGGCAAAGTAATATCAAAACGCGGGCATGCGTGTCAACATTTTTTCCATCATATCAGTAAAAAAATTCCCGAAAAAGAAAAATGAGCGCAACGCCTTCCCGCAGATCAGGTTTTCCATCCAAGCCTGCGCTTTACGAACCGGAAGGCCTGAGCCGCTTCAGGGACCCGCATCGCTAGACACGCCGCGGCAAATATAACAGCCCCGAGCGAGACAGCCCCTGCCAGTAACAGGACTCTCAGCCAGAAAGAACCGGCGACCTGCCAGTGCACATTATGCAGCATCAGATATACGCTGCCCCCCATCAATGCCGTAGCCGGAACAATCCTGAGCATGGAAGAACCCACAGGCATCAGTCCCAAAGGGCCCAGCCGGCGTCGCAGAAGGTACAGCAGCACGCTGCAATTGAAAACGCTCGCAAAGGTCAAAGCCAGAGCCAATCCCACATGCAGAAAGGGTTGCATGAGCAGCAGCCCCAGGCCGGCATTGACCAATAGCGTCCAGAAGGAAACCCACACCGGCGTACGGGTATCGTTCATGGCATAAAAGCTCGGCACCACCACCCTGCTCACCCCTGCAAACAGAAGCCCCGGCGCATAGGCCGCCAGCACGACCGCAGTCTGCCGCACATCTTCGTATTCGAATGCGCCGTGCATAAAAAACAGACTGTACACCGGAACCGCACAAAGCACCAGACCGACGGCGGCCGGCAAGGTAACCAGACAGATCAACACCAGGGCATATCGCAGCGAATCCTTGAAACCGGCATCGTCGCCTATCGCCACCTGCCTGCTCATGGCCGGCAGCACGGCCTGCGCCAGCGACACCACGAAAATCCCCTGGGGAAACTCGAACAGCCGTTGACCGAAATAGAGATAGGAGACGCTGCCTTGAGGCAAAAACGACGCCAGCAGCCTGGTGACCACGATGTTGATCTGATAAACGGCCACCCCCGCCAACCCGGGCAGCATCAATTTCACCACTTTGCGCACGGCGGGATGTCTGAAGTGAAAATCGAGTCGAAAACGTATGCCGTTGTTTTTTAAAACGGGAAATTGAATGGCCAGTTGTAAAAGCCCGCCGACCAGAACACCGATGGCAAGTGCGACGACAGGTGTATCAAGACGCTCCGCCAACAGAACGGCGGAAACAATCATGGCCAGATTCAGCAGGACGGGAGAAACGGAAGGCCAGAAATAATGCCCCAATACATTGAGTATGCCTGTTATCAATGCCAGCAGACTGACAAAAAATATGTATGGAAACATGAGTCGGTTTAAAAAGTCGGTCAGCTCGAGTTTGCCCGGCACAGCGCTGAAACCATACCCGATAAGACGCACTATCCAAGGGGAAGCCAGTATGCCGCACAGGGTAACGGCCGCCATAACCAGCAACAGCAGGGTCCAGCAAATATTGGCGACCCGCCTGGCCTCCGCTTTCCCCTGTTCATGGAAAACCTTGGAAAAAGTAGGAACAAAAGCGGCCGTCAAGGAGCCTTCTGCAAAAAAACGGCGCAACAGGTTGGGAATGGTAAAAGCCATGAAAAAGGCGTCCGCTCCGAAACCTGCCCCAAAAAAACGGGCGACGACCACATCGCGCACCAATCCAAAGACCCGGCTCAGGCTGGTGGCCCCTCCCATGATCCCGGTCGCCCGGGTTATTTCCCTCTTTTCTTCCATGATGCGCTATCCACCCATGCCGATCGGATGCCGGCATGGCACCATCGGGATTATTTTATTTTAATCCGATACAATACTTTTATAAAGACATGAAATTGCGTGCTTTTTAGCAACCTGATTAGCTTTTACCAACTTGACTCGCAAGCCGGTTGGTGTTATAAATTCGCTCATCGTTGGCAGCGCCTTGTGAAACAAACAGCGTCACGAGCATACCTGCCACCACAACACAACACCAAGTCAGTCTTTTAAACGGAGGAATACATTGGCTAACCACAAATCCGCGCTCAAAAGAAATCGTCAGGCAGCCGTGCGCAATGCCCGCAATACCCATATCCGCAGCACCATGCGCACCCTCGTCAAACAGGTCCGTTCTGCCGTATCCGCCGGCAATCGGGAAGAAGCGCAAACCGCCATGGACCGCGCGATACCCTTCATCGACAAGGCCGCCACCAAGGGGGTCATCCACAAGGCTACCGCGAGCCGCAAAATTTCCCGCCTGGCTAAACTTGTCAACACTCTGGGCTGAAAACGCCCATACCATACCGATGTAAAAAGGGGCCCCGAAAGGCCCCTTTTTTTATTGCTTAGCCGTCAGTCTCAAAACCAGGGATTCAAGCAAAGCAGACGGCGAAGCTCCCGTAGACTTCAAAGCAAGGTCGGCCTCCAGCAGAGCTTCAAAAATACCCCGGAATCGTTCTCCGGGAAAACGGCGGGCCTGTGCAAGAAGACCGTTGAGGAAATAAGGATTGATGCCGATTCTTCGAATCATTTCCTTTTCCGGGGCACGCTGCCGCAACAATTCATGAGCCTTCCACAACTGGCGAAAATGCCTGCTTATCATGGCCAATATCAACAGAGGCGCAACCCCCTCGGCAAGCAGCCGGTGCAAAAGCCTCAAGGCTTCCGCTGTGTTTCTTTTGCCGATGGCATCACTGAGATCGAAAACGCTATCGATGCGGCTGTCGGATACCACGGCCTTGACGTCGTCCGCTTGCGCAACCTTGCTTTCGCCGAGGTAATTGCGCAGCTTGGACAACTCGCCATGAATTCCCTGAAGTTGGGTACCGACCCTTTTGCAGAACAGCGCCAAGGCATCTTCGGTAAAACTGAAACCGACATCTCCGGCCTGCTCCTTGACGAAAGCAGGTATCTGGTTGTCGTAAAGCTTTTTGAACTCGACAAGCGCGCCGACCTTCTTGAACACCTGATAGAATTTGCGGCGCCCGTCGATTTTGCTCCCGGTAAATACCAGTATCGTTTCGGAAACGGGATCCTTGAGATAGGGAACAAAAAGTTCAAGCTCGGCGGCCGGCATGTCCTGGGCATCACGGACAATCACCAAGCGGGTCGGACAAAAAACCGGCAAGGTGCGGACAGCGTCCAGGACGTCTGCCGCACGGCAATCCTTGCCATGAAAAATCTGAAGATTGAAATCGCGGTCACCCGCCGCCACGGTCTTATCTACAATATCGCGCAAGGCACGCTCGAGAAAAAAGGTCTCCTCGCCGTGCATGAAGAGCAAAGGAGGTAGCTTTTTCTCTCGCAACCGCTTCTTCAACTCACCAGGCGTCACATTGCCACCCTTTCCCGAAACAGTCAAAAATCGTCCGCCATGCGCGAATAGATTTCATCGGCCAGCCGAACGGCAATTTCATCGATGGCAGCCTGTTCTCGGTCATCCTCCAGAGCTTTGTTATCGCTGGCGACATAATCTTCCGTCCAGGTCGCCCGACCTTTCCAGAGGATCTGTGCATTGTCTGCATGACGCAGGGATACTTCTACGTTCATGCGTGACCGATACTCGGCAATATGGTCAGCGCCGTCGTAAGACAGGGCATGATTTCTGTATTGCAGAATGCTGCCGGTCAACAATGCATCGGCCATAGCCGGATTTGCAACCACTTCAACCCCCGGGCTTCGTACCAGGCGATCGATCAGGGCATTGGTCACTGCATTTTCCAGAAAGGGTTCGTAGGTACGGTTGTGCAGAATACCGACATGCACATAACGGACATCGCCGGGCAGAGACGCCTCTCTGTTTTGCAGATGATAGCCGCATCCGGCAAAGCTCAGCGCCAGCAACAAAATAATCGGCAGCCGCGCCCTCATGATGCTACGATGTTCACCAGCCGGCCGGGAACCACCACCACTTTTCGCACTGTTTTACCCTCCAGGAAACGCATCACGTTCCCTTCAGCCAAAGCCGCCTTTTGCACCGCCTCGTTATCGGCGTCGGCCGCCACCGTCACCTTGCCGCGCACCTTGCCGTTAACCTGCACGACGATCGTCTTTTCATCCTCAACCAGCGCCGCCTCGTCCCAGGTCGGCCAACCGGCAGCTTCGATGCCGCCTTCGTGCCCCATACCGGCCCAGAGTTCCTCGCAGATATGCGGAACGAAAGGTGTAAGCAACCTCACCGAAGCTTCAAGGGCTTCGCGCATGACGCCGGGATACCGATCCTTCTGCTCAAAACCGTAAATGGCATTGACCAGTTCCATAACCGAGGCGATGGCGGTATTGAAATGAAAACGGCCATCGATATCCTCGGTCACCTTTTTGATGGTACGGTGTACCTGGCGGCGCAAAGCCTTGGCCGCCCCTTCGGAGGATGCGGGGATCTCGACTCCCGAGATTCTCTCCAGATTATCGCATACCGCACGCCAGAGACGATGCAGAAAGCGGAAGCACCCCTCAACCCCCTGCTCGTTCCACTCGAGATCCTTTTCCGGGGGTGCGGCGAACAATGAAAACAGGCGCGCCGTATCCGCTCCGTAACGGGTGATGAGCTGATCCGGGTCGACGACGTTTTTCTTCGACTTGCTCATCTTTTCGTTGCGACCTGCCCGAACGGCTGCGCCGCACCTGTCGCACTTGCCGTCCACCACCTGCTCAGGGAAAAGCCAGCCATGTTCAGGGCAGGAAGCTGTCTCCATACAGACCATGCCCTGGGTAAGAAGATTTTTGAAGGGCTCGCTGTGCGACACCATCCCCAGATCGCGCATGACCTTGGTGAAGAATCGTGCGTAGAGCAGATGCATGACCGCGTGTTCGATCCCGCCGATGTACTGGTCGACCGGCAACCAGTGATCGACGGCACCGCGATCCAGAGGGCCCTGCTCAAAACGCGGACAGGTATAACGGGCGAAGTACCAGGAGCTTTCCACAAAGGTATCAAAGGTATCGGTTTCCCGGCGCGCTTCTCCACCACAGTTGGGACAGGCCACATTCAGAAATTCCCGATGCCTGGCCAGTGGACTGCCCCCTTCGCCGCTGAATTCAACATCCATCGGCAGCACGACGGGAAGATCCTGTTCCGCCACGGGAACGATGCCGCATTGGGGACAATAGATAATGGGAATCGGGGTCCCCCAGTAACGTTGCCGTGAAACGCCCCAGTCGCGAAGACGATAGTTGATGGTTTTGCGGCCGAATCCCTTTTCTTCCAGATATTGGGCGATTTTTTCCCTGGCGGCCTCGTTATCGATGCCGTCGAACATCTCGGAATTGACAAGCCTGCCGGGACCGGTCCAGGCTTCGGTCATGGCAACGGGATCGAGAATCGGCTGGTCTTCGGGTTGAATGACGACGACCATGGGAATATCGTATTTGCGCGCGAATTCGAAATCCCGTTGATCATGGGAGGGAACGGCCATCACGGCGCCGGTACCGTAATCCATGAGCACGAAATTGGCCAGGTAGATGGGAATGCGACGACCATTGACGGGATTGATCCCATAGGACCCGGTAAAAACCCCCTCCTTGGCGAAATCATCGCTGGTGCGCTTGATCTTATCCTGGGCTCGCACCCGGGCGATAAAAGCTTCGACATCGGCCTTGCGCTCCTCGGTGGTGAGGGTCATGGCCATGGGATGTTCGGCCGCCAAGCTCATAAAGGTGGCGCCGTAGAGCGTGTCCTGGCGGGTAGTAAACACTTTGATGCTGAGATCCGAATCGACGACCGGGAAGTCGATCTCGCAACCGGTCGAACGCCCTATCCAGTTGCGCTGCATGGTCAGCACCGGCTCGGGCCAACCGCTCAACTCAAAGGTATCATCCAACAGTTCCTGAGCGTAATCGGTGATTTTGAAAAACCACTGATCGAGCTCCTTCTGCTCGACTTCCGTACCGCAGCGCCAGCAGGCACCATTTTCGACCTGCTCGTTGGCCAGGACGGTCTGGCACTCGGAACACCAGTTGACAAAGGAACTCTTCTTGTAGGCCAGTCCCTTTTCAAACATCTTGAGAAAAATCAGCTGCTCCCACCGATAGTATTCGGGATGACAGGTTGCCAGTTCGCGGTCCCAGTCGTAGGAAAAACCCATTTTTTTCAGTTGGGTCCGCATGTTGTCGATATTCTCATAGGTCCACTTGCCAGGGTGTGTTCCGTGCTGAATGGCCGCGTTTTCGGCAGGCATACCGAAAGCGTCCCAGCCCATGGGATGCAATACGTTGTACCCCTGCAGACGTTTGAAACGGGCAACCACATCGCCAATGGAGTAGTTACGGACATGCCCCATGTGAATGCGTCCCGAGGGATAGGGAAACATTTCCAGCAGATAGTATTTATCCCTGCCGTCATCTTCCTTCGCCTCGAAGGTCTTGTTCCGGTCCCACCGTTTCTGCCATTCGCCTTCAATGCTGCCGGCGTCGTAACGCTCTTGCATATAAACCCTCCGCATCCACACGGATACCGATTAAACAGGAAAACCGGCCAACGCCGGCATCAATCTTTCACGGAAATTCACAAAGCCAGCCTATCCCGGATACAGACAAACTCTCCGGGATAAAACTGGCCTCGCGCACTACGGGATATTGCTTTATGTCCAATACCGTTTCCGCAGAACCCCGCTTACTTCTCGCGATAGGTGATCCGCCCACGGGTCAAATCATAGGGCGACAATTCCACGGTCACCCGGTCTCCCGGAAGAATGCGGATGTAGAACTTCCTCATCTTGCCCGAAATATGCGCCAGAATGGTGTGACCGTTGTCGAGCTTCACACGGAACATGGCATTGGGAAGAGGCTCTATAACCTTCCCTTCGACTTCAATGGCTTCTTCTTTGGCCAAGGTTACCTCCTGCAATATTAAGCACGTGTTATCAGTAAATTATTTCGATCGGATAAACATATCTATTTAACATGACCGCCCCGGGGGTTGTCAACCTTTTGGCCTCGCCCCGGAGCAGAGTCTTGAGGTTTCAGTTCCATGGAGTACCGGCAGGCAAACCCAGAAGGCGACAAGCCGTATCGATAACCTCGGCCCCCTGCACCGGTTTGCTGATATATGCCGTAGCGCCCAGCGCCAGGGCGCGGTCCCGGTCCTCTTTCGCACCTTCGGTGGTGACCATGACGATGGGTATTTCACACGCACGTTTATCGCTGCGGATCATACGAACCAGCTTCAAGCCATCCATTCCGGGCATATTGACATCCGAAAAGACCAGCGACAGGTCTTCGTTGGCAATGGTTTTAAGAGCTTCCAGGCCGTCGCTGGCTTCCAGAACGGTAACCCCGGAGATGCGTCGCAAAGCCATGACCAGCAATTGTCTCATAATAGACGAATCTTCAACTACCAGAATTTTATGATCTGCCATTGCCGTCATCTCCTCCGTGTCGGATTTGGCCTGCATCCGGGAGTAGTTCCCCCTTACACGATTAATACAGTGATTCCCGCCGGGTTTTCCGCAGGGACACTACTTGGTCAGCAAATCCAGAAATCCCTGAATTGTCGTAAGCTTGCGTTCCGATTCCGAATAGAGTTTGGAGGCGAAGATCGCCGTGGCGGCATGCCCTGCAAGAAGGGTGAACAACTCGTAATCGATATCATCGAAGCAGCGCTTCTGCACGAACAGTTTATATACCGCAAGCACACCGATGACCCTATCCTTGATTTTTAGCGGAATACAGGCCAACGGAGCATCGATGTCCGAAGGAGCCGCATCCAGAACTTCGGCAAAAAAACTCTCGCCGCTACGAGCCACGCCGCCGGCAATCCCCTCACCCAGGGAATATACGGGAAAATGCCGCAGATCAATGCCTTCCCCGGCCATGGCCTGCAAGGTACCCGAATTCTCGTCCAACAAAAAAATAGCGAACTCTTCCCCGCCGATAAGGTTGATGATGATTTCGGAAATTATCTTCAGGACATCACGGAAATCGAGGGTCGAGTGCAGCTGATACGTTGCAATGTAAAGATTTGCCAGACTGCTGTTTTCGGCTTCGATCTCAACATAACGATTGGCAAAATCAATATTTTCGGCTTCGACTCGATCAATCCGCTGCAGTATTTCCTGTTTTTCCCGCTCGAGATCGGCGACTTGGGATTTCAGGCTTTCGACCTTGCGCATAGCCTGCTCGGCACAAGAGGCCAGACGCCCCTGTTCCTCAAGCTGCACCAACTGAAAACGCAGTCTTTCGTTTTCGCGCAGAAGTTGCTGGGTAAACTCGGCCCCCTTCTTGAATACCTGCAGGAAATCTTCGGCACGTTGAGTAACCTTGCTCTGCTTTTCTTTCTCCGTCATCTTCTCTCCCTGCAACTGCCAAGAGCCTGGTTCTTGATGTTGTCTCGCTGAGAATCGTTTTCATTGATTCTCCAAACGATCAAACCGAATATGCATTCTCCCGTAAAAACAACCGGTCAGGTCCCTGGACATTGAATAATCGAAAAAATATCCGGCCGGGAGGTGACGGACAGGCCGACAGAGTTCAAAGGCATTTCAAGGCAAAAATCTCTGAATGGTTTCGATCACCATGGCAGATTTGAACGGCTTGGTAATGTACCAGTCCGCACCGACCTCCTGACCGCGGGTAAAGTCGTCCTGACACTTTTTCGCCGTCAACATGATAACCGGGATATGGCAGGTTTCTTCAGTGACCTTGATCTGCCGACAAACTTCGAAACCGTCGATCCCAGGCAACATGATATCGAGCAGAACCAGGTCGGGTTTCTCCGAAGCGATGGCTTCCAGAGCCGCCTGACCATTCGGCACTCCCTGCACATCGTAGCCCTTGGAAGTCAACAGTATGCTTTCCAGGCGCAGCAGACTTTCCTCATCTTCGACAATAAGGATTTTTTTCCGGGTCACGGTTTCTCTCCTAATCCAATTCGGTAACAGAAAAATCGAGCATGGCAGCAAGATTCAGGACCCCGATGCGCCCTCGCCCCCTTTGAATGAAACGGGAAAAGCACTCCCGACTGTCGTAAGACGAAGCGACTTGAACATCGGCTTCGGATTCCTCGGCGCTCCGGAACAGTTCTCCCACACGGTCCACAATCATGGCAGCTTTTCTATTACCAGAAATACAAACAATGACGGTGCCGCAACAGGTCGCACTGCATTCGGCAATGCCCATCAGCATACCGGTATCGAGCACGGGAACAACCTGATCCCGCCACAATAGCACACCTCTGACGCCGACGGGGGCATTCGGCACCGTGATCCATTTCGCCCTCTCTATTATCTCCACAACTTCGAGGATGTCCAGCGCATATTCGAGATCGTCGAGGAAAAAGGAAATAAAGTTGCAGGCATGTCCGATACCGGGCATATCTCCCGCTACCTCGGGAAGACCGGCACCGCCCCCTGAATCCGAGCAACCTTTGCCTTGCGCCACCTGTTCGGCGAGGCCGTGCGAAAGAACCGGTTCGTTTCGCGAAACATTGGATAGTTTTCCGTCCTTGCCCTGAGGCAAGTGTCCGGCCTCCCGAATCATATAGCCCAGATCCAGCAACAGGACGTATCCCGCATCGATCAGTTCGGCCACTCCGGAAATTCCCGGAACCTGCCTTAACAACGCGTCGAAAGGCCGGATAACCGATTCGCGCCGACCGTGCAATCCGTCGACGACAAACCCGGCCTGCCTGTCCCCCAGACCGACAACCACCAGATAACCCGACCGCTTCTCGGGGTTACCACCGCCATGAAGATGGCTGCGCAGATCATACAGCGGCAGCGACGTTTCCGTATCAGCCCCCTGGTCAGGGGTGACCGGGTCATCCTGGTTCGATTCAAGGGATGTCACGTAACGTACGCCCTCGAGGGCTAGAGCATATAAGCGGTCCGCAACGGTGACAACCAATACCGGCATGATGGTTTTTTGCACAGGCAGGGTCAAAGTCACCCGGGTTCCGATCGCGGGCCACGAATCGATTTGGACCAACCCGCACAAAGATTCCAGCTGACATCGGACGACATCCATGCCGACGCCGCGCCCGGACAATTCAGTGGCCCCCTTACGGGTTGAAAATCCCGGTTGGAACAAAAGCTCGTAAAGCTGCCGCTCCGAAAGCTCGTCTCCCTCTCTGATGTAACCGAGGGCACATCCCCGGGCCCGCACACTTTCCGTATCGATACCGCGTCCATCGTCTCGCACTTCGATCGTAACATGTCCGCTACGGCGGCAGGCTTCCAATACGATGCTACCCTTGGCGGACTTGCCGGCTGCCGTACGCTCTTCAGGCGTTTCAATGCCATGATCGACTGCATTGCGCACCAGGTGCAGCAAGGGCTCGTGCAGTTGTTCGAGCATCCCCCGGTCAAGAGGCACCTCGCTACCCTGCATGACGAGTTCAATTTGCTTGCCGCAACGCTTCTCGGATGTGCGTACAACCCGCGTCATGCGCTGAAAAAGGAACCTGACCGGGACCATGCGCGCATCGGTCAGCGATCTCTGCAGCCTTAAAAGTCCTCGCTCCATTTCCTGAAAGGACCTCTCGACAAGCCCCTTCGATTCGGGCATCTTTCCTGTCGCCGCCTGCTGGTAAAACCGCTTCAGTTGTCCATACTCCAGCACGAGATTTTTGGAAATCTCCAGCAATTCGTCGAAGCTATCGGAATCGACGCGAATAACCTGGGATGGCGGCGCGGGCGCCCTTTCGGGCTCGGGTCTCTCTACCCTGCGAGATAGAACCGCACGCACGCGCAATCGATTTCCGGCCGGAACATGCTTGTCGAGATCTTCCGGCAGGCTGCCGCAATACAGCAGACTGAAATCCATCAGGTCGCCCGCCCCGAGCGTTCCGGGGACGGTGGCAACAAGCTCACCGTGGTTGCCCAGCATCTGTTCGAATCCAGGAAGCGCCGTGTGAACGTTATTCAAGGGGAAATAACAACTGATCAAAAAAACATTTCGGCCCAGATCGATACAACTTTGTAAACGGTGAACCTGGAATGCGGTCAAGGATTTAACGAGGTCGGGATCGAGATCGGTTGACGAAAGAGCAGGAACGGATGAAGTGCCGGAACAACGCTGCAACCTATTTTCCAGCACTTTCATAACATCCGCATACCTGGATGCCGCATTCGGCCGCTGGCGAACCAGGCCATCCATCAACCCAAGCGATTCGGATAGAGTATCAAGGAGATGGTCATCGACCTGCAGACGCCCCATGCGAAGACCATCAAGAAGGGATTCCAGTTGATGTGCCAGGCGGTCGACCTTTCGCAGCCCAGCGGCGGCACTTAATCCTTTCAAGGAATGCAGGCTGCGAAACAACCGATTGAGAAGCTCACCGCCGCCGGATTCGGCACTTCCCCTTTGGGATAAAATCTCCAGATCGCTACGTACAGTTTCGAGCAGATCCTCGGCTTCACTTACGAATTCAACATCCGGATCCATGAAGCCTTCCTTCAAGGAGTGCTTTTTCCATGGCAAGCCCTGCCTGCGACAGAAAAATTTCCAGAGCTTCGGTATTGCCGATGGGGCTGTGATCCGGAAGATTGTCGCCATACAGAATGGCAACCACACGTCCTTCACTGAAAATCGGTCCCAGAAAAACATCCTCGGGTATCTCCCCACCGAGAACGCGGCACAGGAAATCATCCCACAGGCTGCCCTCGAAACGCGTACGTACGGGACGGGGATTTTTCAACATACGGCCCAGGATCGAATCGCCATCACGGGGAATGACGATTTTACGAATGGCCGCGTCCGTTTGTTCCTCCTTCAAGGTCACGCCGAACTGTCCCAGCCCGACGATCTTGTCGTCCTTGACGGAAAAAATCACCGCGCGATTCATCACTTCACTGGCGAAGCGCAGCACCAGCAGAATGATGCCTCCGCCCAGGCCGGGATTGTTCAACTCCTCCAGCATTCCCCTGAGCAGATGCAGACCGGGAGAACTTTGGCAAGGTTCGGAGTTTTGGATTGCAGCCATATCCTTTCCCGCTTCGGGTCCGCTTTCCTGCGGGCGGTCGGACGCCATACCGGAAGGAGCATCGACGACATTCAAGGCCGAAAACAATACCTGACCGAGACGATCCGCAGCCTGTCTGGAACGGCCTTCGTCCATATCCAGGAACCGGGGTTTCGAAAATATTTCAGACACTCCCAGTGCCCAGATCTTCTTTTCCGCCTCAGGACACTGATGATCGGAAAGTGGCAGCACGCGCATATCCGGAAAAACGCTGCAGACTTTTTCCAAAAGCTCGAGTCCGCCAAGCATCCCTTCTCCGCTGAAATGCGGCATGACAAGGTCGACAACCGCGACCGGGCGGATTCCGTCGACCCGGGCTTTTTTGAGAGTGATCCAGAAATCGGCAGCGGTTTCAAACATCTCCACAGCCATACCGCGCCGCCTCAGATACGTGCCCAGTTCCTGCCGTAAGCAGGGATCATCATCGACGATCCAAACCGGGTCGGCAGCAACAGCGGAGTTTTCCGAACCGGTGAACCCGGCAGTTCCGTCGTCGCCCTTCCCTTCGGATTCGGGCGAATCCTGCCTGGTTTCGAAACGCACCCCCCTGTCAAGGCACAAATGGACATGCTCTCGGGCAGAAGGAATTTCCTCTTCCCCCTCCCAGAGATCGAAACAAAAGGCCCCTTCGCTCCAGGATTTCAACTCCCGCAAAATGCCTTCCGCAACATCGCGGAAAAGGGTTTGTAGCACATCCGGGTTCACCCCGAAACGATCCACGAAGACCCTTTCGAGACAATCGCCCGTCTCATCGGCAAGCATTTCAACGGCCTGCGCGAGAGACTGCGGCGGGAGAACGGCTTTTCGCCTCAGTTCTTCCGCAAGGGTCGGCACCATCTCCGCAGAAGACAATCGCACGACATCTCCCCGCCGGAAAACGATCGTCCATTCCTGGCCTCGACCACGCACGGTCAAATGCCCGGATTTACGACTGAGATGGATGATTTTAAGGATGTCATCCAAGCTGAGATCTGATAGTTGGCCGACCAGACTCATGAATCCCGCCTCTCCTGAATCGTTGTTTCCGCACTGCCATCCGGTTCCGGCAGAGCCTCCGCTCTTTCATTGCAATCTGACCGGACAGGCCGATCAGTCACGCCCACTCCTGTTCTTGAATTTCAAACGAATGGGGCATCCTTGAAAACCAAAAGCTTCACGCAATTTGTTTGAAAGATACCGTTCGTAGGAAAAATGCACCCCTGTGGTGCGGTTTCCGAAAACCACGAAAGATGGCGGCCTTACTCCGGTCTGCGTCATGTAATAGAATTTCAGCGGTTTCCCCTGCACCAAAGGAGGGGCATGGGAAAGCACTGCCTCTTCGAGCACCCGGTTAAGCGCAGCGGTCGGCACCTGGCGATTGAATTCGCAGGCAACCTTTTCCACCTCGGACATGATTTTGGAGACACGCTGCCCACTCAAAGCGGATACGTAGATGATCGGCGCAAAAGGCAGAAACTTGAAAGCATGCCGCACCTTTTCCGTAAACTGCTTCATGGTTCCCTGATCTTTCTTGACCAGGTCCCATTTATTCACCACCAGCAGCACCGCCCTGCCACGTTCCAGAGCGTAACCGGCAATGGTCAGATCCTGCTCGGTAACGCCTTCTTCCGCGTCCAGCACCATCAGCACCACGTGAGCCCGTTCCATGGCTTTGAGCGATTGAATGACGCTGTATTTTTCCAATTTCTGTTGCACGCGCCCCTTGCGGCGAATACCGGCCGTATCGATCAGAACATAGCGCTTTTTATTATATATAAAAGGCGTATCGATACTGTCGCGCGTGGTACCGGCTGTCGGATTGGCCACCAACCTTTCCACACCGATCATGCGGTTGATAAGCGATGATTTTCCGACGTTGGGACGACCGATAACCGCCAGACGGGTTTCATCCGAGTTTCCGGCGTCGACCTTGGCCGGAGCCGGCAGGGCTTCGATGACGGCCTGCATCAAATCGTCGATGCCGCGACCGTGTTCGGCGGATACGGTATAAAGACGCTCGACTCCCAAAGCGTAAAACTCCGTGGCCGCGGTCTCCTGGGATCTTCCATCGACCTTGTTGACCACGTACAATACCGGTTTTCCACAGCGGCGCAGCATGTCGGCGACTTCGTCGTCCGAAGGCGTCAACCCTTCCCTGGCATCCACCACAAAAAGGATGACATCGGCCTCGTCGACGGCCAAACGGGACTGCTCGCGCATCTGCATCAATAACCGGTCTTCGCTGGCAGGTTCAAAACCGCCCGTGTCTATCAGCACAAACGGGGTACCGTAACGGGTTATCTGTGCATAGTTCCTGTCGCGCGTAACCCCCGGATAATTTTCGACAATGGCTCGTCTCGAACCGAGGATACGATTAAAAAGAGTGGATTTGCCGACATTCGGACGGCCAACTATTGCAACTACTGACATGGTTTGAACCTACCGGATTATATGTACGCCGAAGTCAAAAGGAGCATCCCGCTCCCCATGACGGGATGAGTCTTTATCGTGAACCGTTATCATCAGCGGCCTCGGTCCTTATCCTTCAGTGCGGTTCGTTACGCCCTTGCCTGACCGCCTGTCAACCGGTGTCCAGCCGATTCCTGTTGTCCGACCGCCACGTTTTTTCATTTCAGACGACTTGTCGATGAAAAGACCGCATTGCATGTCTCTCACTCATATCCGAAACGTTTGAGTTGCCGCCGCTCTTCGGTCCAGTTTTTCTCCACCTTGACCAGCAGATCGAGAAACACCCGCGTGCCTAACATGCGCTCGATATCGTATCGCGCCGCCTTGCCGATACCCTTGATTTTTTCGCCGCGACGGCCGAGTATGATTTTTTTGTGTCCTTCTCTCGATACGTAGATGGAAGCCTCGATCACGACCAGATTCTTTTCAGGCTTTTCTTCGAACCGGTCCACTTCGACGGCAACGCCGTGCGGAATTTCCTGATGGGTCTGTTTGAGGACCTGTTCTCGGATCATTTCCGCGACAATAAACCGCTCCGACAAATCGGTAACCATATCTTCCCCGTAGTAGAGGGGCCCCGCGGGAAGATACTTGATCAGGGCGGAAACCATCTCTTCGATGCCTTCTCCCGTCAAGGCGGAAACGGGAATGATTTCGCTGAATGCGTACCTGCGGGCATAGGCCTCGATGAGAGGCAGAAGATCGGGGCGATGAACCAGGTCGCACTTATTGACAACCAAGATAACAGGCACCTTACTGCGAGTCACCTGTTCCAGCACATAATCGTCACCTCCGCCGGGAGAATCGTTGGCCTCGACCAGCATGAGGACGACATCGACGTCGCCGCAGGTGCTCAGAGCCTGGTCCACCATATAACGGTTGAGCAGGCCCTTCGCCTTGTGCACCCCCGGCGTGTCGAGAAACAGCAACTGGGCATCGGGACGGTTACATATACCGAGTATGCGATTGCGCGTTGTCTGCGGTTTATTCGAAGTGATGGCGATTTTCTGTCCCAGGACAGAATTCAACAAAGTCGATTTTCCGACATTGGGCCGCCCCATAATGGCAACAAAACCCGAACGGAATTTCTTTTCGGACAGGCTGTCATGATTCACGATATCGTGTACTCCAGGTAAAAGCCGGCGACATTCATTCCGGTAACCGGCAACTTTTCGATAAAGGCTGCAAATAACGGGCCTTCGACATCATATCGCAGCAATGCCCATCGAGCACGAAACTCCCGCGCGCGACATGGTCGTCGGCGACGATTTCCAGCGAACTGAAACGTCTCTTGAAATAGTCGAAATTTGCCCTGCGGTGCCCAAGAACGTCACCCAGATCGGCAAAAGCCACACACACCCGGCGCTCTGCCGTCTTCGCAACGGCGTTCTCGATGGCACGGCGCCAGAGCCGGGAGCGTACCAACTGCCCGAAAGCCGGGTGATAGGGACCGTCGACGATGACCGCCCCGCTGTCGAGACTCTCTGTGGACTGCAGACCGAGGCGAATCACCGGCACGCCGGATTGGTGACAGTGCCACAAAAGCTCGGCGCACAGCTCGACAGCCTGTTCCAGGTCAAGGGGAGCATAATCCCCCTTCAGCCAGGCCCGCTCCAAGGCGGTATCTTTCAACACCACGGTCGGATAGATACGGACAAAACCGGGACGCAGTTGCAACGCGCGGTCCAGAGAATAGCGTGCTTCATCGAAACTCCCGCCGGGCAAGCCGGGCATCAACTGCAATCCGATTCGCATCCCGGCGTTACGTAACTGTGTTACCGCCCCCTCGGCAGCCTCCGGTCCGTGCCCGCGTTGCGATAAACCCAGGACCCGGTCGGAGAAGGACTGACACCCCAGTTCGACGGTGGAAACCCCGTGGCGCTTCAAGCGCGCCACGACTTCGCTGCCGCACGCATCCGGACGGGTCGAAACCCGAATGCCCCCGATCCGACCGGCGCGCAAATACGGCATAACGCAAGCCAGATATTCCTGCTGCAGACTTTCCTCGAGCATGGTAAAACTGCCGCCGTAAAATGCCACTTCCCCATCCCCCTGCAAAGGTAACATGGAAGCGAGCTGTCTGGATACCTGTGACGGAGTCGGGGGAAAGGTCATGCCGCTGATGCTTTGTTGCTGACAAAACACACAGCGCTGTCTGCAGCCTTGATGAGGGATGAAAAAAGGATATACAGTCATGTGCCCTGGACTTCGATTGCGCGCTGGGGAAAATGCTCTTGTATAGGGCCGACGCCCCTAAAAAAATCACCGGCACCCGCACGTGGGTCCCGTGCCGACTTCAGGATAGCGGTGGAGAGGTTCCCTCCAGGCGCTCCAGCGCCTGCCTGGCCGCTGCCTGTTCGGCGGTTTTTTTGCTGCGACCCTGCCCCTGCCCTATACAGGAGTCTCTGAAGCGCGCCTCCACTGTATAGGAACGTTGATGGGGAGGTCCTTCCGCATGGATCAGCACATATTGGGGCACATCCCCGTAACGCGCCTGCAGACGTTCCTGTAGACGGGTCTTGTAATCGACTCCGGCCTTGCGGCGTGCGGCGTGCCGGATGCTATCGGCAAACAGGTTTTCGATAACCCGTCTGACATTTTCAAACCCGCTGTCGATAAAAACCGCACCGATCAATGCCTCCATGGTATTGGCAAGCAGACTGCTTTTGCGCCTGCCGCCGCTGCGCTCCTCACCTCTGCCGAGCCGCATGAATTTACCCAGATCGAGTCCCTTGCCGATAACCGCCAGGCCCTTTTCACTGACGACCTCAGAGCGAATACGGGTTAACTCACCTTCCGACAGTTTGGGGAAGGTACGAAAGACGTAATGACTGACGACCACTCCCAATACCGCATCACCGAGGAATTCGAGTCTTTCATTGTCTCGTGCGGATGGATCGTTTTGTTCATTGCTGAACGATTTATGCGTCAAGGCTTCCAGGAGAATGTCCTTGTTCTCAAACGCATAACGAATGGTATTTTCCAGCAAAGCGACATTATTCACTTCGAACAAAAGGGATCCTCCGCACGCTGTGAGCTTCATTCAACCCTAATCGGTGTTGCGGCAGTATATACGAACCCCCTTTAAATCTGCAATGCTTGAACGGGGTTGCCGCCGGCAAAATACGTACCTTAATATTTTCCAATATCAGACAGGCTCTTCCCTGCAGCATTCATGAAAATCCAGAGACCGCTCCTTACGCATCATCTCAAGCCGTGCTGGACCCTTGCGCTTGACTGCTTGGATTGAGTCTCTGCACACCTGCCGAGTATTGCGCCCAAGTCTTATGAACAATACGGGGCAAGCGCATCGCAAAGCAGCGCATAAAACAAAAGGGCTGGCCATATATGCCAACCCTTGAATTCTCTGGCGCGCCAGGAAGGACTCGAACCCTCGACCCTGTGATTAGAAGTCACATGCTCTATCCAGCTGAGCTACTGGCGCAAAAATGGTCGGGGCGAGAGGATTCGAACCTCCGACCCCCTGTGCCCAAGACAGGTGCGCTACCAGACTGCGCTACGCCCCGACAAGAACGCATCTTCTAGCATGCGACGGCAATTTTTGCAACATAAAAGACGCTCTTTCCTGCCGTTCTTTGATGTTTTCGCAAAAACCAACAAATGGGATGGCTAAGCAAAAAGCGCCAAATGCAAGGCGCGCGATGGTCGAGCCATGAGGCGTACTTACGTACGTCGAAGCAGCGAGGCCATCGCAGCAACGCAGCAGTTGGCGAGTTTTTGCGACGCCATCTTCTTTTGATTCTCCAATGTATGCAGGAACATTATCGGGACAAAAAACCACGCACCCGCCTGCAACTCAAACCACCGGACCGCGGAGAAAAATAAGGACAATTTTAATTTCGGCCTTATGGATTGGGTAGAAAAAGCGGGTGCGGGAAATTTATGAAAAAAGACCCCTCCGAATGAAGAAGGGGCCCCCTTTTCCCTTAATTCAACGACTTGTACCAAACGTTCATACTTTCCTGCCGTCCACAGATCTGGGTGTTGTTGCGCAACGTACCGCCAAATCGATAGCCGGCCCTGGAAAAGGTAATGTTCATACCGTAGGAATAGGCCCTGGCAATCGTGAACGCCGTCCGGATACCCTCCTCCGGAACGATACGCTCCATCGATGCCAGCAGATATTGCGCCAGCCCCTGCCCCCTGAAGGAAGGAAGGGTGGCGAAATCGGTCATCTCTGCATGTCCGGCGCTACGGTCCATTTCCGCCGAGGCCAGGGCCGCCAGACGGCCTTCGTGCCAGATGCCGAAATAGCGCACATGATCCCGCATGGTCTCCAGCAGATATTCGGGATCGTGAATCGGGAAAGGATAACTGGCGAATACCTCGCGGTATACAGCCGCCGCGGCCTCTACGTCCCCCTCGGTCAACTGGCGGATCTCATAGCCCGGGGCGAGTGAAGAGACCTCTTCGCCGCTGCCCGGATCGCAGGCTTTCTCATGGGCCTTATCCAGCACATCCTTGACCAGTTCAGGCTCACCCTCAACCTGGCGACGGGGATGCAGGAACTTACCCAGCATGACACCTTCCTCGCGCCCGTGGTAGAGCTGCGGGATGCGTGCTTCTGCCAGATAGCCGCTCTCCAGAAACGGATCGCATTCGCTGGCTGGAAGTTTGGCAAAAATCTTGGAATAGCCTTCCCTTTGAGCCAGGGCATCGAGTTCATCGATAATTTCCGGACAATCCGGAGAAGCGAGCTTCATAAGGTAGATGCGCTCGCTGTGGGTACCGTGCTGAATGAGGGAATCACCGATGCGCTCCATACGATCAGTCATCTCCCCTCCTCCCCATGCGGTCGTTGTCCTCCGGTGTCAGGGAAATCGTTTCATCATGATCCGACAGCAACTTGACGATACCGGTCGGTTCATATTCATCGGCCGCCTTGAGTTTGAGTTGCAGGTGACACTCCGAACATTTGCGGTCGCAGAAAATCGGCTCGTAACTGTCAGGTTCCTGATACGTGGTGATAACACCTTCATAGTTCCGCAATACCACCTTGTTGGTGGATATGGAGATCAGGTAATTCGGAGTCAGCGGAATCTTGCCGCCGCCGCCCGGGGCATCGATCACATAAGTCGGGATGGCGAAACCGCTGGTATGACCGGTGAGACTCTCCATGATTTCTATACCCTTGCCGACCGGCGTACGGAAATGCGTAAGTCCCTCGGAAAGGTCGCACTGATAAAGATAGTAAGGACGCACCCGATTCCCTACCAGTTGATGTACCAGTTCCTTTATGATCCGGGGACAGTCGTTGACCCCGGCCAGCAGTACCGTCTGATTCCCCAGGGGAATACCGGCGTCCGCCAGTTTACGCAGAGCCTTCTTCGAGGAAGAAGTAATTTCGCGGGGATGGTTAAAGTGGGTATTGATCCACACCGGATGATGTTTGCGCAGCATATCGACCAATTCGTCGGTAATGCGATAAGGCAATACTACCGGCATCCGGGAACCGATACGAATGACCTGCACATGGGGAATGGCCCGCAGTTCTGTCAGAATCCAATCGAGATAATCGTCCGAAAGCATCAAGGGATCGCCACCGGACAACAACACGTCGCGAACCTGCGGTGTCTCGGCAATGTATTTCAATCCGCGCTTGACCTCTTCGCATCCGGGAATGGAATCCCGATCACCGACCTTGCGTTTTCGCGTACAATGTCGACAATACATGGCGCACACATTGCTGACGTGAAACAACACGCGGTCGGGATAACGATGGGTTATACCGGGAACCGGACTGTCTTTATCCTCCGCCAGAGGGTCTGCCATTTCACGCGGATCGATGTCCAGTTCGTGTGGCGAAGGGAACGACTGAATAAAAACCGGATCGTTGGCATAATCGTTCGGATCGATCAGCGAAGCGTAATACGGCGTGATCGACAGGGGGAATTTTTTTAATGTTTCGGTCACGTTCTCTCGAAATTTTTCATCGAGCTTGATGCCTGTTATACGTTCAAACGTATCGATATCCTCAATGGCATGTCTGGTATGCCACTTCCAATCCTCCCAATGTTTACCGAATGTGTCCTTATCACCAAATTTTTTAGCAATCTTCTGCTGAATCTTCTTAATAATTGTCCTTCTCCTTTCATTTTTGAAATCCTTGTTAACATAACATGCCCCATCCTCGCCTGTCAAATCGCACCATAGAGGCGACTAATGTTATTCCACCCACATAAATTTTTGAAAAATCTTATAGTTCTTACCATGTGGTTCGAATGTGCCGAAATCTCAGATTAAAAACGACCACTTCACATAACCCAATGATCTTTGCCGGCTTCTGCATTATAAAACGTATTTCCATACAGCCACCCTGTTCTTTCAGAATCACAAAATTGATGCTTTCGCAAAAAACATCAAAAAGACGACTTCCTCTGACAGTTCCGAAAAATACCATCGAGCAGCGTTCTTGAGCGGCTCCTTTGCTCCCCTCCCCGTTTCTCGAATAAACCCGCGTGTCGACAGGACAGCCATCATGCCCATTCGCCGGCGAGCAAGCCTCTTCCGAAAAGTATCACGTTACAATAACGCGACCATTAAGGTTTCGCTACCGGCAACGATCCGGTCACACCGCAACGACTTGAGACAGGAATAGCACACTTACGCATATGCAGGCCTGCGATAACCGAATAGAAGCATTCCAAAGTTTGGGTAAAGTATCAATGGGGTAGTTATAAGTAGTCCATTTTGCGGTTTTTTTAGAAACACACACTTTGACGAAATATTCATATGGAACCCATGATATCGTTACCATAACAAACCTTTTTCTTCCAGGTCGGACCGCAGCTATCCAGTGCTGAAATCGAAAAGAATACAACCGGTCCCCGTAAGAATGATGTTACGAATCAACTGTTTTAAAAGAGATGAAGCGAAAGGGTTGGAGGCACTTCAGAAAAGGCCGGGGCTTAAAAGGAAAAAGAGAAGAAAGAAGCTTCGGTATGGCTTGCGCCGCAACCGTCCCGGGCCGTTAAAAAAGGCCATGGATGGACATTTTAACGGTCTTGTTAGAGGATGTTTTTCTTTCGGGCAACCGCCACCGCTTCCATGCGATTACTTACCTCGAGTTTTTTAAAAATCCGCTGTACATGGGTTTTAATGGTTTCGATACTGACAAAATGAATCTGGGCTATTTCATTGTTGGTTTTACCTTCGGCAATATTTTTCAAAACCCGGATTTCCGTCTTGGTCAAATTGTGTCCTGCATCGCCGCCATTCCCCTGCCGCATATGCTGCCACTTCACGGCAAGATTCAGCAGATACGGCGAATGGCATTCCCGATCTTCGGCAAAATCTTCGATGATTTTGACCAGTTCGTCGATCTTGGTGTTTTTGGCGACATAACCGTCAGCCCCTTCAAGCATGGCTTCCTGGACGTATTCTTTCTTGGTGTAGGTGGAGAGAACGATGATCTTGAGGTCGGGAAGGGTTTTACGTAATACACGGATGGCCTCGATGCCCGAAAGTCCCGGCATATCGACATCCATGAGCACGACATCGGGCGGGTTCTGGTTTATCGCATCGACCGCGTCAAAACCGTTATCCGCTTCTCCCACGATCCGAATGTTCGGTTTCGACTCGAGGTACATGCTCAAACCGATCCTCAAAATGGGATGGTCGTCTGCGATAAAAACCGTAACGGCTGCCTTTTCATTCATGGACATCCCCTTTCGGCACCATATGGTGCTGCCCGCTCGTGACGGGAATCCGGAAACGGAAGCGGCATCCGCCAACGACTCCTCCCGAACCTTTCACATAAGGCGATTCTACCCAGATTTCTCCGCCATGAGCCTCAATCACCATTTTGCTGAAGGTCAAACCCAACCCCACTCCGCGTCGCGCGCGGCTGTCCGCGGCACTGGTCGTATAAAACTTCTCAAAAATCAGGGTCTGCTTTTCCTTATCGATGCCCCTGCCCTGGTCGTCAATCGAAACCAGGATGGATTCCCCATGCTTTTCATCCTGTATCTGATCCGCGCTTACCGCGATTTCTCCTGCTAACGGACTGAATCGGATGGCGTTTTCCAGCAGATTCACGCAAGCACGCTGGATGCGCGTCCAATCCGCCAGCATGCGTACTCCGCCCTGCCCCGGCTGAAAGTGAATGCTGATTTTCTTGTCGTCCGCCGAGAAACCGACGTGCCGGATACTTTCGGCAAGTGTCGAGTCCATATCCCCAGGCACCTGACATAAACTGAGACCGGTGCATTCGTCGAGGAAGATATCGAGAAAATTGGACACCATGCCGGAAAGCTTGTGGGTCGAGTTAAGCGCAAGGGATACCAGATCGCCTCCACGCTCGTTCAGGGAGCCGAGATGACCGTCCAGCATCAACTCCAACACCCTCTGGATGGACAGAACCGGATTGCCCATATCGTGGGTCAACATGCCGATCAGGTCCTCCTTCATTTTTTCGACCTTTTTTTCCTGGGTGACATCGCGCAACACGGTGACATATCCCATGGCCTCGCGCTTGGCGAGAAAGATCTTCCGGAAGGAAGCCTGGGCATAAGAAACCTGACCGTTGGGCATGAGGAATTCGAACACTGGCGGGGCGCCAGGCTCTTGCTGTTGATTTCCACAGAAAAGATGTTCCCGAAAGGCATCGGGATCCGCAAAAAAATCGAAAACCGGCTGTCCGACGATAGAGGAGGGTTCGCGGCTGAACATCTTGACCGTAGCTTTGTTGATCAACGTAACGATGCCATCGGGATCGGTCGAGATGATAGCCTCCGAAACGCTGTTGATAATGTTGTGCAGGTTCTTTTGGTAGGCCTTCTGGGACAAATATTTCTGCATCGCCAGAGAACTGATGGTTTTGGCGATGGTGTACATGAGCTTGACCACCGATTGCAGCCGCTCGTAACTCATGACCGGCACTTCGTGCAATGCCCTGAGATATCCGGCCACATCCTCGACGCCGATGCCCTTGGCTGTTTCCAGAGCCTCTTCTACAGAAAGGGGTTTGGTCAACACCTGGCCCATGACCAGCGTCGCCACATGGTAGCCCTCGACAATGATCGGTGTGGCACTGTCCATAAGCCCTGCATTCAGACACTTATAAATGAAAGGCTTGCCGATTTTTTTACCTTCCTCGCCACCGAAACGATCGCTGGCATAGCAGCGTGCCCGCCCTTCCGGCGTCGATCGGCAATACTTTTCGCACAGCCGGGTAAAGTGATGCTCACGCGTGATCGGCTGACCGTTGAGATCGACCAGCACCGACGCCACCCGCGTTGCCTTGGTAAAGTCGCGGACGATTTCTTCGAGCACCTCTTTTTCAATCAGATCAAGGATTTGCAACTGCCGACCAACCATACCATCTCCTTTGCCCCTTCCGTTGCCATGAAACATTACAGCCTTATGACTTGGGCTTTTACGCAAAGAGCTTCAAATGGGATAGCTGGGCAAAAAGCTCCAAATGCAAGGCGCGCAATTGTCGAGCAATGATGCGTACTTACGTACGACGAGGCAGCGGGATCAATTACAGCACCGCAGCAGCAGGCGAGTTTTTGCGACGCTATCAACTTTGACCCCGGCGATTCGATCGATCCGTTTTCCTCTTTAATAAATAGCATGAGCCCTGCGTTCTCCCAAAGTGAAATATCGTTTACGAAACAGGGTGACACCAGAAATCACTATATCGAGGGACAAAAGGCGGGCTGAAAAGGCTTTCGACGGCAGGGGGATCTGAAAAATCACTATATGTGGGGACATTATTGGCGTTTTGTAGCGATTGTTATTCGACACCCCCTAACTTAAAAATATACATGCGCGCAGAAAGACGATCCGAAAAACGTTTTGCAAGCAGGACGTACGTCAACCGTTCGTAAATTATTTATTCACCTTACAATCGTTTCATATTTACAGGCTTTCAGGAAAGGGAAACAATCATGGCTCCTTGGTCTCTTGACACGCTCTTGCTTTGCTTCGGCGGCGGCATCGTCGGTGCTGCCCTCGGCGGACTGTTTTCGTTCGGTATCTGCGGTCTGATCGTTCTGGCCGGTTGCTTCGTTATCTTGAACGGCGGTTCCGAATTCCTGCTCATGCAGGTCGGTCTGGGCCCCCTGTTCGGTCCCCATACCGGCGGATTCGCCGCAGGCGTGGCAGCTGTCGCCTACGCCGCCGGAGTCAAGAAAAACCTGGCCAGCGGTACCGGTAAAGACATCCTTTCTCCTTTGGTCGGCACTTCTTGGGACGTCTTGCTGGTCGGCGGCATATTCGCCGTGATCGGGCATATGCTTCTGCAACTGCTGGTCAGGATCCCTTTGATCAACTCGGCAGACTGTATCGCTCTGAGCGTCGTCGGCACGGCATGTCTGGCCCGTCTGCTCTTCTGCAAAGAACTTCCCTGGGGCAACATCACCTCGATTCGCGAGCACGGCTTCCTCGGCACCAACGACGGCGCCCTGTCCTGGGTCCCCTGGATGGCGCAGCCCGGTCGCCTGATCGTCTTCAGCTTCGGCGTCGGCCTGCTGTCGGCTGCCATGGCCATGGGCACCAAGAACGTTCTCGACCCGATGGTTGTCGAAGGAACCGTCTCGGCCACCGGGGCTTTCGTAGTGCCCCTGATTTTTGCCTGGGGTATCGCCGCCATCAGTCTGTTCGGTCTCGAACTGGGCACCGGGGAGGTTCAGAAATTCCCCGTCTGGCACTGCCAGGCCATCCTCGCCGCTCTGGCCTTCCTGCTGTTCAACTCTCTGTTTCTGGCCGCCATCGTCGGTGTCCTGGCGGGACTGCTGCAGGAACTGGTGGCACGCATGATGTGGAATCACGGTTCCACCCATATCGATCCGCCGGCCGGGGCTATCGCAGTCGGCACGCTGGTACTCAACCTGGCACACGGTTTCATCAAGTAACAGATGAAACACCCGGCGGGCACCCCCTGCCGGCTCGACCATACACCTTTGGCAGCAAAAAAAATCTTCGGCAGTTCATTGCATAGCGTATCTGCCGGACAAAAAAAGGCATCCCAACACCCTCAAAAAGGAGCAAACATGTCTACCCAAGTAAAAGTTGATCCCGCTGTCGCTACCATGGGGCCCACCGAACGGGTCGAAAAGATCAAGGCACGATTTCTGGCCACCACCCCGGAAATCTGCGCCGAACGGGCCAAGCTGATCACCGAATCCTACAAGGAAACCGAAGGTCGGCCCATGAGCATCCGTCGCGCCAAGGCATTGGAAAAAATTCTCCTGGGCATGTCGGTCTACATCGACGACGACGAACTGATCGTCGGCAACCAGTGCAGCATGCCTCGCTCCGCCCCCATCTATCCCGAGTTTTCCTGCGAGTGGGTGGAAGCCGAACTCGACCGTCTGGCCAAGCGTACGGCCGACGTCTTCCTGATCAGCGAAGACGTCAAGAAAACCCTGCGTGAGGATGTCTTCCCCTACTGGAAAGGCAAAACCAACCACGAAATCGCTACCGCTTTGATGAAGCAGGAAGCCATCGACGCCGGTAACGCAGTCGCCTACACCGTCGGCAACTACTATTTCAACGGTGTCGGCCACATTTCGGCCAACTACGGCAAAGTCATGAGCGAGGGCCTCAACGCGATCATCGCCGAGGCCGAAGCCGCCAAGGAAAAATTCGACTACGCCGACGCTCATCAGATGAAATCGCTGCATTTCCTCGAGTCGACCATCATCGCCAACAAGGCCGTCATCGCCTTCGCCAACCGCTTTGCCGACGAAGCCGAGCGTCTCGCCGCTGCGGAAAAAGACGCCGCCCGCAAAGCCGAACTGCTCGAGATCGCCCGTATCTGCCGCAAGGTTCCGGCCCAACCGGCGGAAACCTTCCGGGAAGCGGTTCAGGCCTTCTGGTTCGTCCACCTGGTCATTCAGATCGAGTCCAACGGGCACTCCATTTCGCCCATGCGTTTCGACCAGTACTGCTACCCCTTCTACAAGGCCAGCAAAGACACGATGTCGGACGAACAGGCCCAGGAACTGCTTGATCTTTTGTGGCTCAAGTTCAACGGTCTGAACAAGGTGCGCGACGAAAACTCCACCATGGCTTTCGCCGGCTACCCGATGTTCATGAACATCATCGTCGGCGGCGTGGACCGCGAAGGTAAGGACGCTACCAACGAGCTGTCCCTGATGCTGCTGCAGTGCGCAGCCAACACCAAGCTCTACGCGCCCTCCCTGTCGATCCGCATCCATGAAGGGACTCCGGACGTGCTGTACCTGAAAGCCACCGAAGTCAGCCGCATGGGGCTGGGCGTACCGGCTTACTTCAACGACCGCACCATCATCCCGGCGCTGTTGTCCCGCGGCCTGACTCTGGAAGACGCTCGCGACTACGGCATCATCGGCTGCGTCGAGCCCCAGGTCGGCGGCAAGACCGAAGGCTGGCACGACGCGGCCTTCTTCAATATGGCCAAGATCGTCGAGCTGACCCTTAACAACGGTTACGACAAGCGCACCGACATGCAGATCGGTCTCAAGACCGGCGACATCACCGAAATGAACAGCTTCGACGACGTTATGGCGGCCTATGCCAAACAGATGGAATATTTCGTCGGCTTGATGTGTCACTCCGACAACATGGTCGACCTGGCCCACGGCGAAAACGTACCTCTGCCCTTCCTCTCCAGCCTGGTCGAAGACTGCATCGGCCGCGGCAAATCGCTGCAGGAAGGCGGCGCCATATACAACTTCAGCGGCCCGCAGGGTGTCGGCGTGGCCAACGCCGGAGACGCGCTGACCGCCATCAAGAAGCTGTGCTTCGACGAAAAGGTCATCAGCCTGCCGGAACTCAAGGAAATCCTCGACAAGGATTTCGAAGGCGCCGAAAACATCCGTCAGATGCTTGTCAACCGTGCACCCAAGTACGGCAACGATGACGATTACGCCGATGAAATCGCCGTCGAATCGGCCAACATCTACTGCCGCGAAGTCAATAAATACCGCAATCCCCGCGGCGGACAGTTCCAGCCCGGCCTCTACCCGGCATCCGCCAACGTGCCTTTCGGCGCCGTCGTCGGCGCGACTCCGGACGGGCGCAAGAGCGGTACCCCGTTGGCCGACGGTGTTTCCCCCATCGGCGGTGCGGACATCTCCGGCCCGACCGCTACGGTCAACTCGGTGGCCAAGCTGGACCATGAAGTCACCTCCAACGGCACCCTGCTCAACCAGAAGTTCCATCCCAATGCCGTCAAAGGTGAAGAGGGCCTGCACAACCTCATCAACGTCACCGAGACCTACTTCAAAAACGGCGGGTTCCACGTGCAGTACAACGTCATCGACCGCAATACGCTGCTCAAAGCGCAGGAAAATCCGGAGGATTTCCGCGGTCTGGTTGTCCGTGTAGCCGGCTACAGCGCATTCTTCACCGCGCTGGACAAATCGCTGCAGGACGACATCATCTCCCGTACCGAACAGGTATTCTGATCAGCCTGAGAGGTTGTGAGATCGGGGCCGGATCCGAGGGATCCGGCCCCTCCTGGAATATGGAAACACCGAAAAACCTGGAGAATGACCATGAACTGGAGACAAAAGGTCCTGGATTTTGACAACATCTGTGATCGCGGAGAAGGCCTCAAGGGGCTGATCTTCGATATACAGAAGTTCGCCATTCACGATGGCGGCGGCATCCGAACCCTGGTTTTCCTCAAAGGCTGCCCGCTGCTGTGCCCGTGGTGTTCGAACCCAGAATCCCTCGCCGGAAAACCGGAAATAACCTTCGTCTGCAACAACTGCATCGGCTGCGGCAAATGCCTGGAAGTCTGCCCCATTGACGCCATAAGCCAAGACGCATCAAACGGCAAGGGGCTGATCATCGACCGGGACCGCTGCACCCTGTGCGGACAATGCGCAAAGCATTGCTACGCGGGTGCCATCAACATCATCGGCCGCTACCTGTCGGTACCGGAATTGATGGAAATCCTCGAGAGGGACCGCAAATTCTACGAACAGAGCAACGGCGGCGTGACCTTTTCCGGCGGTGAACCGACGGCGCAGCCCGAGTTTCTCAAGGCCGCCCTGAAGGAAACGCAACGCAGGGGAATCCACACTGCCATCGAAACCAGTTCGTTCGTAAATTGGGAAACCTATGCGTCGATTCTGGAACATGTCGACCTGGTTCTGACGGACATCAAGCACATGGACGACGCAGAACACAAGCGGCTCACCGGAGTCTCCAACAAGGTCATTCTCGATAATCTGCGCAATATCTCCAAGCTCGGCATCCCTGTCAAAATCCGTCTACCGCTTATACCAGGCTTCAACGATTCCACCCGCAACCTGGAAGCCACCGCTGATTTCGTGGAACAACTGAGCCATGTGCAGTCCCTTGACATTTTGCCCTACCACCGGCTGGGAGAAATGAAATGGGGACAACTCGGACAGGGCTATTCCCTGGCGGGCGTTGAGGCATTGACGCTTGAGGGAACGGAAGCCCGCATCCAGCTGTTCAGGGATCGCGGGCTCAAGGTATCCATCGGCGGGTAACACCCGATGCCGTCCATGCAGCATCCATGTATGGACACAGTAACACTTTTATGAAATTTGAAATCGATCCTCGCAATTATTAGCTTTTCTATCTACTAGGAGGTACAAGGAAATGCCATCCATTAAACGACTTCTGTGCGGTCTGACCGTGATCGCCACCCTTATCGCGGTCTGCCCCGCCCAGGCAGCCTTCGTCGTCGGCGGCGAAGACGGCTGGTCCTTCAGCACCGACGGCAACATCAACCTGTTTGCGCGTTACGCCACCGCGGATGCCCGCCCCGACAACGTCCACAGCGCCTTCTACACCCTGTCCGACTCCGAGGAATCCTTCCGGACGCGCAGCGGCTTCCTCCCCGGTGTCTTGGCCTTCAACATCAAAGCTCCGACCATGAACGGCCTCGACATGGCAGCCCGTGTCGGTTTCTACCCCAATCCTCAGAACGCCAACACCAAAAACAGCTTCAGCGGCCAGATCGACCTGCGCGAAATCTTCTTTACCGTCGACGGCAACTTCGGCCAGTTCCTGGTCGGTAAAGCCTTCAGCCTGTTTCAGGGCCAGAACTGCCTGACCGGCATGTCCGTCTACGGGTTCGCCATCGAAGGAGCCGTATCGGGCGGCGGCGCCACCCTGGGCAACATCGGCTACGGTTATATCTATCCCCAGTTCAACGCCCAGATTCGCTACACCACCCCGAACCTCAACGGCTTCAAGCTGGCCGTCGCCATCCACGATCCTTCCCAGATTATCGGTTCGGGCGTAGGGATGGACGGTTCCACCGTGATCGAGCCTGCAGCCGTGGAAACCAATACCCCCCGCTGGGAAGCCGAATTGTCCTATGCCGGAATCTACGCCGGGGGCGACGGCACCTTCAAAACCTGGGTCAGCGGTCTGTACCAGACGTCGAAATTCACCAATGACAGTCTTTACGATGACGACGAAGTCACCGCCTGGGGCGTGGCCGGCGGCGTTCAGGTCGGCTACAAAGGCTATGAACTGGTCGCATCGGGCTTTACCGGCGAAGCCCTGGGGTCGACGCTGATGCTCGATTACGACTCCCTGGACTACACCGGCGAAGAGCGCGAAAGCTACGGTTACCTGCTGCAGGGCACCTACACCTGGAACAACCGCTTCGGCAAAACAAAACTCGGCATCTGCTACGGCGCCAACCGCATGGACGAAACCTCCGCCGAAAAGGCCGTCCGAGCCGCTACCGGTAACGGCGAGCTGAAACAGCAGGATGTCATCACAGCGGGCATATTCCACGATATCAACCCGCATCTCAAACTGGTGCTCGAATACAACCGCGCTAAAATCGAATGGTTCAACGGCGGCGATCAGGAAGTCGATATCATCGCCCTGGGGACCTTTTTTATGTGGTAAACCATACGCATGCCGGTCTGTCCGGCCACAGACCACACATCAAAATGCCCGGCTTCATGCCGGGCATTTTCATATTCCTTTTTAAGTTCCCAACTACACCGCCACGCTTCTGTTCCCCGACCTGAAAAGACGCTCCCGGCGCTTGAACGGCAGAAAAAAAGCGCCCGATCCATAACGATCGGGCGCTTTTGTATGATTGATGTATCGTTGCATCAGTCCTGCAGGCACTGCAACAGCCCCATGGCCCACTGGCAGGCGCCGCAGGGCTCGGGATTGGTGAAGCAATCCTGTTCGAAATCCTCCTCCTGCACCAGATCGCAAGGAGCCACTCCGCAATTGGAGCAGTAAGGATAATCGAATGCGACCACATTTTCCCGGAAGGTGCGAAATTCCTCGCTCCGCCAGATATCGAGCAGGGGTTTCCGGTTGACGTTGCCGAAAACCTTCGGTTTGACCAGACGGTCCCAGTCGTTGATATAACAGCGGTAGTGATGCCACAGGTAATAACAGGGGTGCACATCGCCATCCCAGGAGATGAATGCCGAGCCCTTGGTGACAAAAGGGCATTCGCGTTCGTAGCGAGGGGTGACGGCCGGCAGCTTGATCTCGACCCCCATTTCGTCGGCGACCCGTTGCGCTTCACCGAAAATATCCTCGACTTCGGCAATCATGGCATCATCCCGCCGCAACAGCTGCATAACATCCATGAAGATGTCCCTCTTGCGCGCTTCATTCCGCATGCGGCCGACCAATTTGTTCACCTTGCGCACCTGGTCGGTAACGGCGCCGGGAATGACCCGTTCCTTTTCCCAAGCCATGTAATCGTAAACCTTGATATCGAGCCCCTCTTCGAGCATCTGCCGCTTCCATCTTTCATAAATCTCGACGGCGACGTCGATGGAATTATCGTAGGCTGTCTGTTCGATCCCCGATGCGTCGTAAGGCAGGGCATGGCTGATAAGGATAAAATCGGCGCCGCGCTGCGCAACCCAGCGCACGGTGTCGGGCAGCTGTCGGAAATTCTCGCGCATGGTCACGAATTCAGTTCCGACCTTGAGACGACTGCCCGGTTGCCTCTGGCGTGCTTCGTTGAGCATCCTGAAAGCCCGATCCATGTCGCTGATATCCTCACCTTCCCGTACCTTGCTGAAGGTCTCGGGCTTGACGCCGTCCACCGACAGACAGATACGATCCAGACCGGCATCGACCAGGCCCCGCGCCCAGTTGCGATCGAGCAGCAGACCATTGGACTGAAAACCGATCCAGGCATGATCCGGCATCGCCTGACGGGCCCGCCGGATCCATTCGAGGATATGAGGATGCATCAGCGGCTCGCCGATACCGTTCAACACCAGCGACTCCAGATGAGGGAACACCGGTTCCAGGGCGGCAAAGGTCTCCTGGGCCATGTCGGCATCGACAACCTTGCTGTCCGCTGCCTGCTTGACGCACATGGGGCAGCGCAGGTTGCAGAAGGTGGTGCTTTCGACAAAAAGCTTGCTGGGATATTCTCTAAGCGCAGGCGACTCGACACTGGCAAGAGCCTCTGCAGGTCTGTTACACTTCATCGTCGTCTCTTCCTCTCAACCGATATCCTGTTTTTCGTTCAGGATAACCGGAGCATAACACGGGAACCTTGTCCTGGATCAAGATTCGACCGGTATACATAGCATAAAGCACCAAGCGGTTAAAGCGCAAACATCCGGTTATTGTGACTAGATACGTATACATAAAGTATTTTTGACAAACCATCAACTATCAGGAGTTTGCCATGAAAAGCGCTCTTCTCGGCGCCTATCTGTTCGTCTTCGTTTGTGACCAGGTGCTGGAATGGTGGAACCTGCATTACCAGCGCCGACAGGCCGGCCGGATACCGGCAAGCTTCCGAAGCCACTTCGACGCTTCCACCGTGGCACGGGCACTGGCTTACGAAACCGATAAAAAGAAAACCGCCCTGATCGAAGGCGGCCTGTCGGCCGCGCTTTTCGCCTGGTTCATGTTCGGCGGCTGGCTCCCCGCCTACGACAGATGGACCCTCGCGGCGGCACCATCTTTCATCGCTCAGGGAACCCTGTTCTTTCTCGGCCTGTTGCTGATCCGCCTGCTTCTCGACCTGCCTTTCTCCTGGTACAGGAATTTTCACACCGAAGCCCGTTACGGGTTCAATACCATGACTCCTCGCCTGTGGCTGACGGACGTCGTCAAAAGCACCGTGATCGCGTTGATCCTGTACGGCCTGCTGTTGGTTGGAATCCTGTGGCTCGTGCGCAGTTTCCCCCAGACCTGGTGGATCTGGGCCTGGGGATTCGTCACCTTTTTCGGCTTATTCGTCATGGTCATATCCCCCTATGTCATCGAGCCGCTGTTCTTCAAATTCGCCCCCATCGAACAACCCGAACTCGTAAAACGTATCCGGAACATGGCCGAAAAAGCCGGTCTTCACGCTGAACGCATCTTTCAGGTCGATGCCTCTCGCCGCAGCCGCCATGGCAATGCCTATTTCACGGGGCTGGGGCGCCAGAAACGCATCGTCCTGTTCGATACCCTGCTCGGCCAGATGAGCGACAATCAAACACTGGCGGTACTGGCGCATGAAATCGGACATTGGAAATACCGGCACATGACCCGCCGACTGTTAACCAGTACGCTGTTGGCCCTGGGCGGGTTTTACCTGGCTGCCGACCTGATCCACCGCGGCGTCCTGCCGGATTTGCTGAACATGACGTCGGCATCGTTTGCGGCACAGATCATGACACTGATGCTGCTGGTTTCTCTGGTCGGTTTCCCCCTGGCCCCCTTGGGCCATATCTGGTCACGACGACAGGAACGTCAGGCCGACAGATTCGCCTGCAAGCTGACGGGGCGGCCCGGCGACCTGGCCGAAGCCCTGATCAAACTGGCCCGGGAAAATCTCGCCGCCCTTCATCCGCATCCGTGGTATGCCTGGTTTCACTATTCCCACCCTCCGATTGTCCAACGGGTCGAAACCCTGCAGAAGATGGCGGATGCAGCCGAACCGGCCGCTGCCACACGAAACAAGGAGAACCCTGTGACGAACCGCAACATGTTCGACGAGCTGGCCGACGATTGGGACGATAATCCGCGCATCGCCGAAATGGCCTCGGCTTTCGTCAGTCATATCCGACAGTACGTTCCGCTGTCCGAGAACACCCGGGCGCTCGATTTCGGCTGCGGCACCGGCGGGGTCGGCATGCGCCTCAGCTTGGAGGTTCACTCCATCGCCATGATAGACAATTCGCAGGGAATGCTGTCCGTGCTGGATAGGAAAATCACCCGCGCTGGCATAAGCAACCTTCGTTTGCGCCAAGGCGACCTTTTCCAGCCGGGTCTTGAGGTTGGCGGTTACGACCTCGCCTACACCTTGATGGCCATGCATCACGTCAAAGAGATTTATCCTCTTCTGGATCGCTTTCACGGTTTGCTCAAACAGGGGGGGTATCTGTGCATCGGCGATCTCGAACCCGAGGACGGTTCCTTTCACGGCGAGGGTATGGAGGTACATCGGGGATTCGACCCCCAACAACTGGAGAACCAACTGCGCGATATCGGCTTTACCCGAATCCGGACCGGCCGCATGCTGGTGGTGGAAAAACCGGTACAGAATGGCAAATCCAAACGGTTCCCGTTGTTTTTCCTCGTTGCGCAAAAAGGCTGAAGGACCATGAGGGTGCCGATTTGCGATCTCCCATAAAACGGATATGCTGGTCTTGTAATCGGAAAAAACTTACCCCACTGAGCAAACGATGTCGGAGGTAACAAGTGAACGCCAAGGCAGTTCTCTTCATCTTTACCCTGCTGCTTATACTGACCTTCACCGGAAGGGAGACCACCATGGCCATGCAAATCACTTCGACCGCCTTCGCCGATGGCGGCAAGATTCCATCCCTTTACACCTGCCAGGGGGATGATATTTCTCCGCCCCTGGCCTGGTCCGGACTGCCGCCGCAGGCCAAAAGCCTGGTTCTCATTGTCGACGACCCCGATGCTCCCGATCCGAAAGCCCCCAGAATGACCTGGGTCCACTGGGTGCTGTTCAATCTGCCACCGGACAGCAGCGGCCTTGCCGAAGCGGTTGCCCATCTGCCGCAGGGGACCATCGAGGGAGTGAACGACTGGCAGCGCACCGGCTATGGAGGCCCCTGCCCGCCTATCGGAAGACATCGTTATTTTCACAAGCTTTACGCCCTGGATATCATCCTTACCGGCTTGGAGCAACCGACCAAAGAGGAGGTTGAAAAAGCCATGGCGGGCCATATCATCGAGCAGGCGACGCTTATCGGCACCTACCAGAAGCATTGATGCATCGGTAAACGCTGCTGGCAGCCAAACCGGTTTTGCCTTTTGTAAAGCGTTACGATAGCCTGTTATTGCGTCGTGATTTTCGCACGACCGGCGCCCCCGCATTACGTGAGCGATTTTCATTGACAAAGATGAATCCTTTTAGGTATTGTCACGCCGATTAAAAGGGGAGTAGCTAGCGGCGGGAAAAAACGCCGCCCCGTATTCGTCATTACGGCGATCCGCCCGGATGCGGGGTTCCGACATCGCGTCGAAATCTGCAAGACCTTTATCCACTGCATGCCATCATGCCGCGGGTAGAGGTCTTTTCTTTTACCTGCGGACTACAAATTATTCGGAGGTAAAAGAAGTGACTGTACAGACTATCCGTGATTTTCTGAAACTCGAATCATCCAGCGGCCTGCTGCTGATCGGCGCCATGCTGCTCGCCATGTTTTGCGCCAACACACCCTTTTGCGGGCTGTATGACGGTTTTTTACAAACCCGCTTTGAAATTCAGCTGGGCGCCTTTAGCCTTGCCAAACCGCTGCTGCTCTGGATCAACGACGGCCTGATGGCCATCTTTTTTCTGCTGGTCGGCCTCGAAGTCAAACGCGAGATACTCGAAGGCGAGTTATCCAGTCTTCCGCAGATCGCCCTGCCCGGCATCGCCGCCATCGGCGGCATGCTGGTCCCAGCACTGATCTATGCAGCCATCAACTGGTCCACTCCCAATCTGCAGGGCTGGGCCATTCCCGCGGCCACGGACATCGCCTTCGCCCTGGGGATGATCGCTCTGCTAGGCAACAGGGTCCCTGGCGCTCTCAAGTTGTTTCTCCTCACGCTGGCGATTCTCGACGACCTGGGAGCCATCGTCATCATCGCCCTGTTTTACACGGCCGACCTCTCAATCTTTTCGCTGATTCTGGCCGCTACGGCCGTAACCGTCTTGTTTCTGATGAACCGCATGGGGGTGACCCGGATTGCAGCCTACATGGTCCCGGGCGTATTCTTGTGGGTATGCGTCCTTAAATCGGGGGTCCATGCGACCCTGGCAGGCGTCGTTTTAGCCTTTGCCATCCCCTTGAGCGCCAAAAACAGGCACGGCCAATCTCCTCTGCGTCACCTCGAACATGTCCTGCACCCCTGGGTGGCGTTCGGCATCCTGCCTCTCTTCGCCTTTGCCAATGCCGGCGTCTCTCTCGCCGGGCTGGCGCCCTCCGCCATCCTGTCTCCCCTGCCCCTCGGTATCACCCTCGGGCTCTTCATAGGCAAACAGCTCGGCATTATCAGCTTTGCCTGGCTCGGCGTTAAGCTTGGCATGGCCCGCCTGCCGCACGGGGTGTCCTGGCCTGCATTCCATGGCGTGGCGGTGCTTTGCGGCATAGGCTTTACCATGAGCCTCTTCATAGCGACCCTGGCCCTCGGTCAGGCAGGACCGGATGCAGGCAATGCAGCCCGCCTCGGCGTTCTGGCAGGATCGTTGGCGTCCTCACTCGGCGGATACGCGCTGCTGCGCCATACCCTTCGCCACAGGGCCGATGCGAAACTTCCGGCCGGCAAGCTCTGCTGCCAGGGAACCAACCGGGTCTGAAAACAGCCGTCGTTCTGCGAAAACGATTCTGGACAAACGGACATGCGTACCGCACAATGCCCAAAGGTTTGATGGCGATCAAGGTTTGAATCGCTCTATCGTTGCTTGGCTGTCTCACTTTACGACCCATATGTGGTATTAAGGTGGTATAGGGAAGATAGAGATTCGACCTCTTTGGCGAAAACCGGCATAAAAACAGCTGGCCGAGGTCATGAATCAGCGATCTCGACCGTATTCTGCTATTTCGCCGAGATCCGCGGTTCCGGTCGAAACGATCAGCAGGAGGCGTATGTTCTTTCAAGAGAACGTGAACTGTTGGAAGGTCACCCCGGCCCGGAACGTTGCCTTCCTGATCGACGGGGAAAACTATTTCCGGGCCGTCGCGGAGGCCTGCGAGGCGGCCCGGCAAGCTATCTATATCATCGGTTGGGACATCGACAGCCGAATCCGCCTGTGCCGTGACGAGCCCTCGAACGACGAGCGACTGGGGGCATTCGTCGACCGGCTGGCACATCAGAATCCGGATCTGCACATCCATATTCTCGAGTGGGACTTTGCCATGCTCTATTCCCTGGAGCGGGAAAGCTTGCCACTGCTGAGTTTTGGCTGGAAGACCCATGAGAGAGTTCACTTCGCTCTCGATGACAACCACCCGGTCGGAGCTTCACACCACCAGAAAATCGTCGTGGTGGACGACCAGATCGCCTTTGTCGGAGGCTTTGATCTGGCAAGCTGCCGCTGGGATACGGCAAAGCATGCCCCCCACCATCCGGAGCGATGCGACGACGGCAAATCCTACGGCCCCTTTCACGACGTGCAGATGATGGTGGGAGGCCAGACGGCCTCCTTTCTGGGGGACCTGGCCCGTCGGCGGTGGGAAGATGCGACAGGTGAACACATTCCGACACCCAAAGTGGAAGGACAAGTCCCCTGGCCGGCCTGGATCCCTTGCGATCTCGGCGATAGCCGGGTGGCAATCCTCCGAACGGAACCCGAGCATGACAACCGCTCGGAAGTGCGCGAAATCGAGCAGTTCTATCTCGAAGCCATCGCCCGGGCCCAATCCTGCATCTACATCGAAAACCAGTACCTGACCTCCCATATTATCGGTGCCGCGCTGGAAAAAGCCCTGAGCAAACCGGAAGGCCCTGAGGTCCTCATGGTTCTTCCCCTGAAATGCTCCGGCTGGCTGGAACAACAAAGCATGGGGGCCCTGCGCCAGCGCCTGATCGAAAAGCTTCGGAAGGCCGACCGGCACCAGAGACTGAAAATCTGCTATCCGCACCACGAGGGCCTGGAGACCGAAATCATCAATGTGCACAGCAAGGTTCTGATAATCGACGACACCTTGCTGACGATCGGCTCCGCCAATCTGAGCAATCGCTCCATGGGGTTTGACACGGAATGCAACCTGGCGCTGGCCGCAGAGGATCAAACTTCGACATCCGATGCCATCGTCACGTTTCGCAACCGCCTGCTGGCGGAGCACCTCGGCACCGATCCGGAATGCATCGCCGACCGTTTCGAAGAAACCGGCTCCCTGCTTTTGACCGTCGATAAACAGAAGCGGGGCGAACGCTCTTTGAGAGAACTGCCCCCGGCAACACAACCCTTTTCAGAAACGGACCTTTCGGCAAGGGAAATCATCGATCCGGAGCGTCCCATCGCCATCGAACTCCTGCTCGATTACCTCGGCATGGGCTCGAACAGGGAGCCCGAAACCGTCGTCATAAGAAAAAAGCTCTGGCGCCTGGTTGCCGTCATTGGAACCCTGTTGATTTTTGCCGGCCTCTGGAAATGGTCCCCCCTCAAGCAATGGCTGAGCATGGAGCACCTGCTGGCCGCCGCCGATGACATTCGCAAAAGCCCCCTGAGCACGCCGATCACCCTAGCAATCTACGTCGTCGGCAGTTGTTTCATGGTGCCGATCACCCTGCTGATCCTGGCCACGGTACTCGGTTTCGGTCCTTACAAGGGCTTTGTCCTGGCCCTGAGCGGCAGCCTGCTGGGCGGCCTGGCCAGTTACCTGCTCGGCCGGTGGCTCGGCCGCGATGTGGTACGCAACCTGGCCGGCAAAAAATTGAACCGCTTGAGCCGCAAACTCGCACAGCGGGGCTGGCTGACCGTGGCCGTGGTCCGCCTGCTGCCCATCGCTCCCTATACCATCGTCAACATGGTAGCCGGTGCCACCCACATCTCCACCCGGTCTTTCCTGCTCGGAACGGCAGTCGGCATGATACCCGGCATTCTGACGCTTACCCTGTTCGGAGGGGGGCTGGAAAAAGCCCTGCGCCAGCCGGATTGGCAAAACGTCACCCTCGCCGCCCTGGCTCTGGGCCTCGTTTTACTGATCCTGATTGTCGGCAGACGCTGGTTGACGCGACGGGTCGAGAATCATGCGACCTGATCCGGCTTGATTGCGCCCCGGAAAGACACATCGCAACGTTCCAGGAGCGCCCCCGGAGTCTGCGGGGATTCTTATTGGAAGGATAGCTGATCGACCATATGGAGGTGTCGATATGACCAGGGGGAGGTAGATCATCATAGCCCTATTCAGTTCTGTTGCTCAACCAACCCCGTCTTATGGAACTCGGTGACGGCACCACCGACACCGAGGACAAACATCTGCACGCCGATCACGGCGAGAAAACCACACAGCCTGGCCCTATTTCCATCGATGGCCGCATGTTTCGCAACGGTATCGTTTTCCAAAAACCAGCAATGGCAGACCAAGAAGTAAACTCAGAGCGGAAAACCGTCTTTTGTAATTCATGCGCTTTATTTCCGTTGAGCCACACTTTGGGCATACGGAATCGGGAAGTCCTTCTACGTCAGGAACATCATCCCCATGAATGCCATGGATTTGGCTCTGAAGAATCTCTCTCGCTTTTTCGGCGTCTGATTCCATAACCCGTAATTTGACCCCGCCCAAGGCGTTGGAATAAAGCCAATTGATCCCGATTGTATATTGGTCGTCAAGAAAGCACCTGATTCCGGCCGCCTCAAGGGTAGACTGGGCAAGTCCGGCGGATGGCAGGTCTCGAAACTGCGCGATGACAACGAGATGCTCGGACATTTTATACCTTCTATATCATTCTTAAAAAAACGATGACATTTTGAAAATCGGCCTGTAAAGCTCACGTTTCTAAAGCGACCCTGTAAATAATTTTTTGTAAACAGCTCAGCGGCAGGGCACCGGCATGCCCCCTCTCTAGATTATGTGGCCAAATATAAGATTATAACCTTGCCAGACAATCCAAGCGGATAAAATTTTTTTTAGAGTTTTCGAGCCATTTTTCTAAAAAACCAAACTCCCAGAACAAAAAGAATTTATTCGACTTGACTATATATTGTTTTTGATATATATAGTTTTCAATATGTTTTGACGAGCCGGAGATCCGTAATCTTTTCCGGGTTGCCGGACGCTTTTCGCTTTCTATCAGGAGTAGATAAACCGATGCAGAATGAAACCATGTTGGATGTCGCCGTTTTTCTTTTCAGAAAGGGCAGAAGAAACTGTGCCGAAGCCGTTTTCGAAGCCTGGCAAAAGGCATCCGGACGGAATATTGAAATGTCGGAGAACTTGAGCAGATGCGGTTCCGGCAGGGCACCGCAGGGATTGTGCGGGGCCATTTATGCCGCCCAACTTGTCGCCGATGAGACCGAAAAGGACGAGCTAACCGATCGCTTTGCGGATGCCGCCGGTTCGCTTGTGTGTCGGGAGATCCGTTCGATGAGAAAACTTTCCTGCACCGCCTGCGTCGAACTGGCCGCCGCCCTGCTTGAAAAAAATCTGCAAAAAGCGGTCGCCTGAGCGAGCGTTTTCAATATTTGGTGTTGCTGAATGGGGGGTTCCTCCTCCCCGCCCCCCGTTCAGCTTTTTTTTTGGACCGCCCCGCCTGGCGCGTGTGACCGGTTGAGTCCCGGACGAAAGGTCAAACAACACCGAAAACTCTACTTTTCAACTGTCTGCTTGACGGGAAAGCTTACGCGTCCACTGCATCGGCTTGTTCAACGGCCTGCAACCCAGCTAGAATCAGCAGGAAGGGCGGACGACGGCGCTCCTCCAGGAGTTCAAGCCGTTTCACCTCAGCTTCAGGGGTCGCGTGAGGCTCTAACACCCGGTCAATTCTGAAGCCTGCATCCACCAGTTCGTTAATAATGGTCGACACGGTTCTGTGATACTTGATTACGCCGTCTACGAACCAATGGCTTTGGCGCATACCTTCATTTGAATATGAGTCAACCTTCCATGCCACCTTCCGGCCGTCCCTGTCCTTGAGCCACCCTCCGTTTCCACCCTGCCCACAAGTAGCAATGGGATGCTCTAACGAGAAGGCAAAGGCACCGCCTGGTTTCAAAACTTGAGCCACGTTCTGAAAAGCTTTCCTTATATCTTTGACATAGTGCAGTGCCAGGGACGAGACGGCCAAATCAAATCGTTCGTTGACACTGAGGCTCTCAAACGATCCGATTAGATACTGCTCACGAGGTTTGGCCTGGTCCCTTGCCACGCCAAGCATCTTCTCGCTCGGGTCGACACCCAGAATGCGTGAGGCGCCGGAAGCGGAAGCGAAACGACAGAAATCTCCAAATCCACAGCCAATGTCTATGACACTTGCCCCCTGAATGGACGGAAGCAGGGATCGCAAGGCGGGTTGCTCAAGTACTTCATTGAGACCTGCGCCATTAGCACGCAACCTCTCGTATCCTTCATAGAATTCCTGATTATCGTATATGTTTTGCATGCGTCTATATCCGTCGAATGTCGACCTGACACGTAAGGGAGAATTGAATACAACGAGTTATCCCTTCTCGAGGGTCGGTTAAAGTACCATCAAGATCAAAAAGCACGTTATGAATCATGGAAGGTTTCCTTCAACGAACACCCGGAGGTACTGGGAACGCAGGCGTACGGGGGATATGATAAGTGTTACGCGTTTTCCAACGGAAAAATCCTTCTCACTGTGCCTGAAAGCTTAAAGAAGCAAAGTTAATCAATTGCTGGACTAATGCCTTCTTATGGTTTGGATTGTTAAACATATCAGTTCCATGTTCATTACCACTATAAAACGAAATGGCCTTAGGCTCGATAAACGCTTCATGAATTTTCCGAGTATCGTTTGCCGAGTAATCTCCCTCAGAGTTTATAAGTAGTTTTGGGACGGAAATGGAAGCCAACTCCTCTGAAGAGTAGAATATGGTTCCATGGTACTCAATTGGTACTGCAAGAGCTGCAACTGCAACAATTCCTGCGTTGCTATTATTGTTTGCGGCCGCTTGAATAGAAATAACGCCCCCACGACAAGCACCAATAAGGATTATTTTTGAGAAACCCTGCGATTGGGCAAAGTCAAGTACCTCTATAAGGTCTTTTAATCGGTCTGTTCCGCTGCGGTTATACTCATATGAAATGACCGAAAGCTTTTGTGCAACCAATTCTGGAATGATTGGAGCCCAACTTTCGACATCGTTTGGATCCATGTTGGACAGGATGACTACGTTTCGGCCGTTTCCGTAAAATGCACCGTTTATAGGGCTACCACTCGCGCTTGGTATTTTTACAACATTTTCGACCGGACTGTTTTTTTGAGTTTGGATTTCAGCCGGTGTGGACATAGCCAAGAAGACCAGTGGAACAAGTATGAGTATAATCTTTCTGAATTTTTTCATTTTTACGCCTAACGTCAGCCGACATTTCCGGGAAGCACTCCTGCATTTTAGGTCCGGTTTATTCTTTTGTTGGATTTTGTTTATTTAATTTTATCCTCATCAAGACAACATCTGGCTCAGACCAACCGATTTCATGATAAAATCCGACAGAATCTTTCCAAACATCGGAAATTAAAAGCTCAACTTTCGCACCTGCCCATTCGGTGCAACATATTGAAATCACGTTGACCTTTTAAAATATACAGGCCGGAAGTAGCATCGGTCGTCGAAATATCGC